>JBGSYU010000223.1:0-7473 GCA_041750715.1 Lacipirellula sp. | reverse complement strand
GCCGCCGAAACCGGGCATCCAGTCGCTGGAATCTTTCACGCCGGCATCCCGCTTGAGGAGCGACTCGGCCAGGTCGCCGAGCAGACCGGCCACGGCGACGGTCAGGGTGAAGCACCAAACGAAGGGAAAGTAGCTCAGTCGCAATCCGCGCACGCCCTGGTTCAGCGCGGCCATAATGAACGCGGCGATGAGCGTGGCTAGAACGATGCCGCCGACGGCGCCTTCCCACGTCTTGCCAGGGCTAATCAGCGGCGCCAGTTTGCGCTTGCCGAACATTCGTCCCACCGCGTACTGACCGACGTCGCTCAGCTTGACGGTGGCGATCGTTGCCAACAGGGGATACAGGCCGCGCCAGCCGCCGAGGTTGTTCGGGGCGTTGACCAATCGCAATTGAACGAGCATGCCGACCAGGCCGCCGATGTACAGCACGGACAGCGCGGCGTAGGCCACGTTGATGATTGATTGGCCCGGCGTGTCGTAACGCCGCATCTCGCCGGCGAACACTGCCAAGAGCCCGAACACCAAGCCCAGCGCCAGCCAACCTAAGTAGCCCGTCGTCGGCATGCCGCCGACCACGGGAAAAACGACGGGCACGCAGCTGACGATGACCGGCAGCAAGGCGCCCATGTAGACGGCCGAGGTCGACAGTTCGACGCCGCGCTGGCGATAGAGCCTGCGCATCTCGCCGGCGGCGAGCGCTGCGACGACGATGGCGAGGCTAGCGAGGTAAACGCCGGGGAGGCTTGCTTCGGCGTCGAGCCAACACAGGGCGGTTAGTGCGGCGACGAACGCAACGCCTAGGATTAGTCGCCATCGTAGCAACGGCTGTTTCCTTTTGCGCGCCGGGTGCGAGACGCCCCGGCGCGCTGTGAGGTTCTGTAGCTGGCCTCCAGGAGGCCGGCTGTCTCGTTCGAGCTCCGGGGTCACAGACCCTAGCTACAATTATCTTAACGGTCGGTTAGCCCGCCGAATTTTCGGTTGCGGTTGGCATATTCGGCGATCGCGTCGTGCAGCGTGTGCTCGTCGAACTCGGGCCAGCACCGGTCGGTGACCCAGATTTCGGCGTAGCTGATCTGCCACAGCAGAAAGTTGCTGATCCGCAGTTCGCCCGCCGTGCGGACGAGCAGATCGGGGTCGGCGAGGCCGGCGGTGTAGAGGTGCTCGGCGATCGTCTGCTCGTCGACTTCAGCCGGCGCCATTTCGCCGGCCGCGACTTTGCGGCCAATTCCCCGCACTGCATCGACCAACTCCGAGCGCCCGCCGTAGTTGACGGCTAGATTCAGCCACATGCCAGCGTTGGCGGCGCTCATATCGACCGTCTTGTCGAGTTCCCGGAGCACCTGGTCGGGAATCCCCTCGCGGCGGCCGATCATGCGGACCCGCAGGTTGTTGTCCATGATCGTGGTCCGCTCCTCGATCATGTACTGCTCGAGCAGGTGCATCAGAAAGTCGATCTCGGGTTGCGGCCGCTTCCAGTTTTCGCTCGATAGGCAGTAGAGCGTAAGCTGCTCGATGCCCAGCCGGGCGCACTCCTCGGTGGTGCGGCGAACGCTAGCGACGCCGCGGCGATGACCTTCGATCCTCGGCAAATCCTGCCGCTGCGCCCAACGGCCGTTGCCATCCATGATGATGGCGATGTGCCGCGGCCAACGGATGCGCGGCACGGCGGCGAGGGCGTCGGGTGTAGATGACGTCAGTGGCATTATGAAAGCCCCCGGCTCTGCCGGGGGACATGCGGCGATCGTCGCCGCCTGCAGGTTCGGTCCCCCGGCAGAGCCGGGGGCTTTCATTTGGTCCTTCTATCGTGCTCCAGCCGGCACGCCGCGGGCGACGCGGATGGTTTGATCGCGTTCGGGGCCGACCGAGACCAGTTCAATCGGCACGCCGATCAGTTCCATAATGCGGTCGAGGTACAGCCGGGCGTTGGCCGGCAGGTCATCGAGCTTGCGGACGCCGGTAATATCTTCCTGCCAACCGGCAAGGGTCTCGTATACCGGCTTGGCGGTGCGAAGGTCGTCGACGTGGCTGGGGAATTGAATCGTCCGCTTGCCATTGAATTCATACGCGGTGCAAATCTTTAGCTCGTCGAGGCCGCTGAGTACGTCGAGCAGCATCACGCAGATCGAATCGACGCCGCTGAGCCGCGCCGTGTAGCGGATCGCCACCGCATCGAGCCAGCCGCAGCGGCGGGGGCGCTTCGTCACCGTGCCGTATTCATTGCCCTGGTCGCGGATGCGTTGGCCGATTTCGTTGTCTTGCTCGGTGGGGAACGGTCCGCCGCCGACGCGGGTGCTGTAGGCTTTTACCACGCCCAACACTCGGTTGAGATAACGCCCCGGCACGCCGGATCCGTTCGAGACGCCCACCCCGGAGCTATTGCTGCTAGTGACGAACGGGTAGGTCCCGTGATCGACGTCCAGCAGCGCCCCCTGGGCGCCCTCGAAGAGGATCCGCTTGCCGTCCTCGGCCGCGGTAAGCAGGTATTCGGTCGTGTCATCGACATACGGCTTGAGCCGTTCCGCAAACGCTCGGTACTGCTCGTAAATCGCCGCGGCGTCGAGCGGCTCGAACTTGCCGTCGGGGACCATGGCGGCGATCGCACGGTTCTTCACCGCGGCGATCATCTCGACCCGCTCGCGGAACTTCGGCCGATACATGTCGCCGAGCCGAATCGCATACGATCGGCCAACCTTGTCGCCGTAACAGGGGCCGATGCCGCGTTGGGTGGTGCCGATGTTCTCGCCGGCGGAAGTGCTCTGGTCCATCGCCCGATCTTCGGCGAAGTGCCAGGGGAAGATGATGTGCATGCGGTCGCTGAGCTTCAGATTGTCGTAGTCGTCGACCCCGCGCCGCGACAACTCATCGAGTTCCTCGATCGCCTTCGCCGGATTGAACACGACGCCGCCGGTGATGACGCAGGTCACCCCAGGGGTGAGCACCCCGCTAGGGAGCAGCGAAAGCTTGTAGGTTTGGTCGCCGACCATCACCGTATGCCCGGCGTTGGCGCCCCCCTGATAGCGAACCACGACGTCGTGCCGCATGGTCAACAGATCGACGATCTTTCCTTTGGCTTCGTCGCCCCATTGAAGTCCGATGACGCAAGTGCCGGGCACGCTGTATACTCCCGAGGAGGTTGGTGAAGAATCGGTTGCTGCGAAAAGGTCTATGCACGCGCAACCGGTCGATTGTACCCGGGAGGGTTCGGTTCTTACATAGCCGAGTCATCCTGGCTCGGCACCCCCTCCGACGCGCAATTCCAAGACGTTGATTTAGAGCGCGATGACTCCGGCCAGGATGGCCGGACTATTTGTCTTGCCCCCGCATCGCGTTTAGGAATTCCTGGAACAGATAGTGACTATCGTGCGGCCCCGCCGACGCCTCCGGGTGGTACTGCACGCTGAATGCGGCCATCTCGCGGTGGCGGACGCCTTCGATCGTGCCGTCGTTGAGGCTGCGGTGGGTAACTTCGAGGAAGCTGGGCAGGCTCGACTCGTCGACGGCGAAGCCGTGATTCTGGCTGGTGATTTCCACCGCGCCAGTGTCAAGCCGCTGCACGGGGTGGTTCGCGCCCCGGTGACCGAATTTTAGCTTGAACGTATTCGCGCCGCAGGCGAGCGACAGCAGTTGGTGCCCCAGGCAGATGCCGAAGACCGGCTTCTTGCCGAGCAGGCCGCGGATCGTAGTGATCGCGTACGCCAGCGGCTCGGGGTCGCCGGGGCCATTCGAGAGGAACACGCCGTCAGGGTTGTGGGCGAGCACCGCTTCAGCGGTAGCGGTCCCCGGCAGCACAGTCACCTGGCAGCCGCCGCCGAAGAGGTGGCGAGGGATGTTCCACTTCATACCGTAGTCGAGGGCGACGACGTGCGAAGGCGGAAGGGGGAAAGTGGAAGGGGGAAGGCTTTGCACACCTTCCGCCTTCCCCCTTCCGCCTTCCCCCTTCAAATGCGTCCACTCGCTCACCGGTTCCTGCCATTCGCACGGCATGTCGGGGACGACTTCGCTCACGAGGTCGCGGCCGACCAAGCCGAGGCTCGCCTTCGCCTTCGCGACGAGGCTGGCGTCGTCGAGGTCGAGAGTCGAAATCACGCCGCGCATGGCGCCGCGGGCGCGGATGCGCCGCACGAGGGCCCGCGTGTCGATCGACTCGATCGCCACGACGCCCCAGTCGTTGAGGTAGTCGCCCAGCGAACCCTCCGAGCGGAAATTGCTGTTCGTGCGGCTGTGTTCGCGGACCACGAACCCGGCCAAGTGCGGGCGGGCGCTTTCGAGGTCGCCCTCGTTCACGCCGTAATTGCCGATCTGCGGATAAGTCATCGTGACGATCTGGCCGCGATAGCTGGGATCGGTGAGGATCTCCTGGTATCCGGTCATCGACGTGTTGAAGCAGACTTCGCCGTCGACTTCGCCGGCGGCGCCGATGGACACGCCGGTGTAAACCGTGCCGTCTTCGAGAGCGATCTTGGCGGGAGTGGGCATGGGTGGAGGGGGGTGATCGGTAATCGGTGGTTACTATGTCATCCTGAGCGCAGCGAAGGATCTAGCGTAATGCCAGATTCTTCGCTCCGCTCAGAATGACTTGGGCGTATTCAGTAGCCGCGGCCAAACTTGGCCGCCGGTGTAGCGCCAACCAGCGCTGCCATCGCGCCGGTAGCAACGGTTATACCGAAAGCGCTCAGCCAGCAGGAGCCGTGGTTGCGGCGAAGGGTTCGCTGAGACTCGGTCGCGGTGATTGTCCCCGCCGCCGTGCGACGATAGGCAATCACAGGCTGTGGGTCTCCGGGTTTGTCGCTCGATCAAACGAGTAAGAAATCCGGTCAGCCTAATATAGAGGGCCCCTGCTTCGGCGAGCAGGGGCCCTTTTTCTTTTGGCGGCTTGCGGGCAAAGTTCCTCCAGGCGATGTTCCTGCTAGAATGACGTACGGAGGATGTCTTGTATGCTCGACTATTCCACAATTTCTTCTGCAGCCCTCTCGCTGCCGGCGGAGGATCGGCTGCGGCTAATCGCCGTGGTCCAAGCTTCCCTCAATAACGTCAGTCCACCGCAGCTCACGCCCGAGCGAGAAGCGATGATCTATAAGGAGGCCCATCGCGACATTGCTGAACATCCGGAAGAATTCCAGCGCGCATTAGCGCGGCGTGGCGGCATAACGACCAAGGAATTGTTGCGAAAGGCGGCCGAGGCCGCGCAACGAGCGGCCCAGCAATGATTCGCTACACCGTTGTCTGGGACGCCGGCGTGCGACTGAGTATCCCGAAGGGATGTAATCATTCAGCCTAGGGTTGCGGCGCAGCCGCTACCCTAGGTCGGGTCCCCTGTCAGCGCAGCAACCCTGAATGGGTTGCATCAATGTGTGCGAGAGATACAACCATTTCAGCAGCAACCCTGAATGGGTTGCATCAATGTGTGCGAGAGATACAACCATTTCAGGGTTGTCGATGTTCGTACGACTCGCGTACCCAGGGTAGGTCGCCGGAGCGACCAACCCTGGGCTGGATGATTGAATCCCGTTGGGATTCGGAAGCTCGGAGTTGTCCGTTACGCCCGAAGCCGGCGGGCGCCGTAGACAACAACACCGCCGCCGCTGAGGGTGAGCGCGATGCCCAGCAGGAGCAGGGCGACGCTGAAGGCGGGCAGGGCGCCGGTGTCTCGCAGGAGGGCGACGGCCGGCATGACGAAGGCCATGCCGATGAGGACGAACAGGACGCCGGTGATGAGTGTGATGGTGCGGTTCATGGTTTTCCTCGGGTTTAGAGAAGGATGGTGAAGTCGAAGGGGTCGAGGTGTCAATGCTTCCAGCCCCAGTTGTTTCGGACGGCGAGCCAAGCGGCGAGGGTCGCTGCGACTGTGACGATAACGGTGAACGCGGCTACTTGTATCCCCGTCGTCGCGTACTTTTCACTCAAAGCGACGACGCAAATCGCCGTCAGGATGGCAACGATCGCCGCGGTCACCGGCTGGCGCGTGAACGCCATGGCGGCGGCGGCGATGCTGAAGGCGCCGACCTGGGCCAGCAAACCAACCGTCACTGTCACCCAGAACTGGCCGTCGCCGACGACGAGGCCTTCGACGCTAGCGCCCCCGCCACTGAGTGCGACGACGCCGCCGTAGATGAGCGCGGTTGGAAGGGCCAACGTGAGCACCGTCGTCAACAGGCTCACGGTAAACTTCACGGCAAACCATTGGTCCACGTCGATCGGACGCGACCGCCAGAAGCCGTACAGACCTGGCCGCAAATCGTCCATCAGCAGGCCGATACCCGCGACGACCGACACTAGGAAGCCGGCGATCACCCACGTACCGCCCGCTGCGAATGCGAATCCGGCTCCAAATTCGCCGCCGTCGCGATAGACGACGCTTGCAATGATGATCGCAACGCAAAGTATCGTGCCTGCTCCCAACGCAGCCAGCGGCATTGACTCACGAGCTTGTTTCCAGAGGATCGCCGTCCAGGGGCGACTCCGCGGCGGCTTTAGCCAAGTAACGTCTGGCATATGAGCGAGCGTTTCAACTGTTTGTCGCCGGCCGTGGACGACTCGACCGAAACGAAGCACATACCACATTACGAGAATGCCGTGAGTAATTACGGCAGCAATTATTGGCGGCCACAGACTCGGAGGTTCGACGCCCAGCTCACGCAAGTAAGCTTGATGGTCCCACTGAGAAAAGATTGAAGCGACGCCGCCCGGCGCCGCAGCGTAGATGAGACTATTCCAAAACGAGTCGTTGGCGCCGTGACCGACCGAGAAGAGCCCAAGCAGTGCCCAGCAAACGAGAATGACCAACAGCCCGAGAGCTCCGGCTTGGACCTCGTCTTTGCGATTAACGCCCGCCGCGGCCATCCAAATGAGCAAGCTGGTCGCCGTTAACCCGTAGGCAATGACCATCAATTCTGGCGTGATCGGGTGATTTGGAAACTCGCTTGACCCGCGTAACCATCGCGAAATCAATAGGAACCCCAGCGCCGCGAAGCACACAATCCATGCGGTGGCCATGGCGCCGACCAACTTCGCAATCGCGGACCACTGTGTTGGAACGGGTAGTGACTGCAGAAAGCCGATGGTCCGTCGCGACTGCTCGCCAGCAGCAATACCCGCTCCGAGAAACAGGCTCACGGCCGGCAGAAGCACGACGGCGATCGGTCCCGCCACGTCGGCTAGCCTCGAACCACTTCCAATCCATGGCGACGGCGCGAGCATCACCGCCGCCGCCAACAAGAGTGCGGCCTTCCAGCGCTGCTCGCGCCATTCTTTCCACAACAGGGCGTGCCAAATGGAGTGCATGGTTACGGACGGCGTTGGTACTTGGATTTCTGGTGATCAGGCGCTGGGTTTTTCATGGCTGCGGCGCGACGTGAAGCAGTTTGTGCTCGACCGGTCGGCGCTAGCGACAATCCGTGACGACGTCGCCCTGCTCGACCTACAGACAGCCGCCGAGGATGTGGCCGTCACCGTCGAAAACGCCTCAGCCGTGCG
>JBGSYU010000222.1:0-4794 GCA_041750715.1 Lacipirellula sp. | reverse complement strand
GCCGCCGCCGCCGACCTGGCGCCGACGGCGCCCGCGGCTTGTCGCTTAGCGGAGTCCGCCATCGTCGCCAATCGCAACCAGCCCCAAATCAGGTTAGCGCCGTTTTTTTGCGGCAGATCCCCGCGAATCGCGCGGTCGAGCGCGCTGAGGTCTTTTTCGGCGACGCCCCATTGCTGCAGCGCCGTCGCGGCCGCCTGTTGCAGGTCGAGCATGTTGGGCTTTTCTCGCAGAATGGTCCCGTACTGCTCGATCGCTTGTTCGTGCTCGCCGAGTTCGACCAGGCACTCAGCCAGCCGCATCCGCGCTCTCAACAGCGCCGCATCGTCGGGAGCGTACTTGGGATCCTTTTTCGCGGCCGCCAGCAGGGCCTCAAAGGATTTCTTGGCGCGATTCAAATAAGCCTTCGCGTCGTCGCCACGCAGTCCTTGGCCGAGTTGCAGATTGGTTTGGGCCAGCCAGGCGCCGATGCGCCAGGTGTCGGCGTCGGGGCGGGCGGCGACGCGATCGAGTACGTCCCCAAACGCCGCGGCGACCTGCTTTGCCTTTTCGTCTTGGCCGTAGGTCGCCAGCTCTTTCATCTGCCGTTGCAGTTGTGCGCCCACGCCGAGGTAGACGTCGGTCAGTTGCTGCGAAGCTTCGGCGCCGCCTTGCGCAGACACGAATTTTTCGAGGGCGGACATCACTGCCTCAGCGTTTTCGCGCCGGGGCGGCTCTGCCGAAAGATAGGCCCGCAAGGCGGCCTTGTGCGTTTCCAGCACAAACTCGGGTCGAGCAGCCGCTTCATGCTGTGCGTTGACGAGCGACAAGGGTCCGGCGGTCTTGTCTTCGAGCACGTCGATGGCGCTCTTGGCGTCTCCCTTCGACAGTAAGTACTGCACGAGATAAAGCGCGCCGTTCTCCGCCGAAGCGGTCGGTTTGCCGCCGTTACGAAGGGTTGCAAATCCTTGGCTCAGCAGGCCGCCGGCCTTGTCGCGGAGCGCGACAGCCGCCTCGCCAGGCGCTTCCCGTTGGCCAGAAGTCGTTCGCAAGTATTGAGTCCACAGCCCGGCGCCGAGGCTCAACTCCGCGGAGCTACGGCTTTCGGCCGGCAGGCGAGCGAGCAACGCTTCGGCGTCGGCAAGGCGATTCTCTCGCAACGCGGTTTGAATGAGCACGTTGACCGCCGAGGAGGCTTCCGCGGATTGGGGCCAGCGCGAGGCGACCAGCTCCGCGAGCTCCGCCAGCTTGCGGGCCTCGTAGGACGACGCGGTCGACACGGCGGCGCCCGGGCGGCTCCCGCGTGCTTCGATGCCCGCCTGTTCGTAAGCGGCGAGCGCTACCTTCGCTGCGCTGGCGGCAAACTCGCTTTCCGGATAACGCCTCGCGAGAAACTCCGCCACGACGGCGGCCTCGTGAATTCGCTTGTCCTCCCAATACAGCACGCAAAGGTAATAACGCGCCGAATTCAACAGCTCGACGTCGGTCCGACGATCGGCCAGGTCAACGGCCATCTCGAGGGTCTGCAGCGCTTGCTCGCGATACTCGTCCGCTTCCGCTTGGAGCTCCTTCTCCGCCTCGGGGTTGTTCTCGCGAGCTAGCTTCGCAGCCAGCATCGACGAGTTCCAAAGTTCCAAGGAAGTCTTGCCGGCGGCGAACGCATCGTCGAAGCTTTTATACTCATCCGCGTCGCCCCGGTTACTTCGTTGTCCGAGAGCCGCGATTGCAAGGCGCGCGTCCTGCTGAAATTCATTGGGATGCGCCGAAACGTCACGCAGCAGGTTGCGCGCCTTAGTCTGTAGTTGCTTTGCGTCGCTCGACTTCTGGTCGTCGGCCTGCAACTTCGTCTGATACGCCTCGGCGAGGCGAAACTGAACTTCCAGCCACTCGGGCTGGTCTCGTTCCGCGGGGCGAGACGCGGCGAGCCATTCTTCGCAATCGGCAATGGCGTCGTCCAATTTGTCGATCGCTACGAGACATTCAGCGCGCCGGCGGTGGGCGCGCGCAGTCCAGCGGCGAAATTCGGCGTCGACCGTAGGCGCGCGAGTGAGATCCTGATAACACCCGAGCGCCTTCTCGTAGGCGCCCGACTCTTGGGCGCAACGCCCCTGATAGAAGCGACTGGTCGCGCCCACTAAGGAATCGCGATATTCTTCAACCAACTCGCCGAACTGCCCGGACGACGTTTCGAGGGCCTTGGAATGCTCTTCGGTCTTGGGGTCATACGTGCCGGCTTGCTCGAACGAAAGACGTGCCGCCAGAAAGCGGGCCTCGACTTGGCGATTGCGAAGCTGGTCGCGGCGAGCCTTAGCCTGTTCATCCGCCTGAATGGCCGTCGGCTTCGGCAGCGCGGCGAGCTCCTTGGTGCTTTGGTCGACGATTCGTCGGGCGACGGATGCGGCCTTTGCAAAGCTCTTGCGCGCCCTAGATTGGGCTTCCGCGCGCTGGGCCGTCGCTTGCTCCGGCAACGGCTTTGCGGATGCAAGCAGGGAAATCGCATGCTCTGCGTATAGATTGGTCGATTGACGCAGCGCGTCGAGCGCCGCGCCGGACGCCGGCTGCTGCTTGGCAAATGCTTCAAATTCGGCGGCGGCCTGCGCCAGCAGGCGCTCGCGCTCGGCGACGCTACGCACTTTGCGGCTTCGTGCGGCGAGACTCGTCGCCCGCTGGTACGGCAAGTCCTTATGAAATTCCGCCGTGATCAGCGGCGATTTCTCGACCCACTCGATGAATTCAACGGTCGTATCGTCCCAACCGCGCTCGCGGAGTGCAGCCAAAAAATCGGCATTGCGGTCGGCGGCGCGAAGCGCCGAGGCGTCGACCGCGATGCCGGTGAAGACCGCGCAGATTAGAAATCGCAAAGCGTAAGAGATAACGGCGCGAGCGCAACGCCGTCGAACGCTCGCGTTGAAAGAGAAGCTGGACACTGACACCACGTTAGTTGGGCGTGGACGACAAGCGGTTCGACGCGCCAAAATGGCGACCGCGGATGCGCCGACAGTCAACGAGCCAGAGATGGAACCAAGCGAACCGGCATGCCGATCATCGCCGGAAGGCGGGCCTGATTCAGTCTCCGTTCCGAGTTCATCTTAGCGGCTTTGCCACGCGGCACCAAGGATTTTAGGCCATTTTGACGCCCGCTGGCGATCCGGAAAACGTGCCGTTGGTGCGGGGCGGAGGGTTGCGGGATTTCTAACGATGGCCTGGCTGTCGGCAATGATCGCTACCGTGTTCTCTTGGCCGATTTCTGAACTGGCTGGGACGATTCGGCCTGGGCGCGGTAAAATGGTGGACTGAGATGCACCAGACGCAGCTATTGCTGCGCCCGTCCTTGGCCGTTGGTCCGCCGTGAGAGCATCCCGTGCTTCGATTTGGAAATGATCGCATTCCGCAAACGCGACCGCCGTTCGGCACGCGCGGGCGCAGCGTGTGGATGCTGCTGCTTATGCTGGGCGCCGTAATCGCGCTCATGCGGCAGGTCCAGCAACCGACGACGGCCGATTTACTGGGGAGGCTTTTCAATTCATCCTCCGCGGAGGATCGTTCGGAAAAATCGCCGCAACCTGCCGCTAAACCGTCCAGCGACGATCGCGGACGCAACTCGGGTTCACCCAGCGTCCGCAAGCCGGAAAGTGGCGGCCCGTGGGCGGCGGTGAAAGACAACGCAACCTTCATTCCCGCCGAACGGACAGCGTGGGCTTTGCTTTGGGACGAAGTGCGTCGAACGCCTTCGACGAACCTGGAACGCCAGGCGATTGGAACGGCGACCTATGCGCAACTGGTCAACCAGCCCAACCTTTACCGCGGACTGCCGGTACGGGTGCGGGGGCGGGTGCTGCGCGAATCGGTCAAACGAGCGCCGGAGAACTTGCTCGGCATCACCGCATATCACCAGTTAGTTCTCGCGCCAATCGGCGGCGGCGATTGGCCCGTGATGATTTACTGTCTGAACTTGCCGAAGGGATTCCCTCGCGGCGAGGGTTTGAAGGTGGACCTGACGGTCGTCGGGCTGTTCTTTAAGAATTGGTCCTATCCTTACGAGGGCGGAATGGGCCTGGCGCCGGTGATAGTGACCAACGCGATCGACTGGCGGCTTCCCATCGCGCCGTCGATGCCGGCCGCGGCGCCGCCGAACGCAGCCAGCGTGTGGATGGGCGGGGCCGCTGCGCTGCTTGCAGCGGTCGGTTTCACACGGCTTGCTTTGCGCCGCACGCGCAGGCCCGCCAAAGCCGAGACCGAGTCGCCCAATTTTGCCCGACTGGAGCAATAGGCTTGAGTGAACGCGCTGCGAAACCCGTGACGACGCGACCAACGGCGCGGGTTCTGGGCCTTTGGCTCGCGGTCGCGGCGATCGTCGTCGGCTCGATGGCCGCACTTCAATCCGTTGCAGCCGACGAGCCGCCTGCGGAGTTTCGCGCCCTGCTGCTCGACTCGGGATTTAGCGCCGAGGAGTTGGCGGCGTTCACCAACTGGAACGGCCGGCTCAGCGAAGCGCAGGCCGACGTCGTCGCACGAATGCTATTTCGGTTGCGGGCGGCAGATGCCAATCGTTTCCAAGTTCATGAATTGTTGTATGGCGATGTGGAGGCAAGCTTGCCGTCGGGAAGAAAGTTCAATTCTGAGCCGGGGCAATTGGTCGACGTCGCGGGCAGGGTCGTCTCTGCGACTCCCATTGAATTGCCGGCCGTCGCTCGAGAAGTCTTAGAGACGGTGCGACTCACTCAGTGCAACGTGAAGCTCCCTGGAGGCGTCGTGGCAACGGTGCTCGCGCGACGGGTTCCCGCCGCGTGGAGTCGCCGCCCGCTGGGGGCGCCGCTC
>JBGSYU010000221.1:0-2325 GCA_041750715.1 Lacipirellula sp. | reverse complement strand
GCGGAGGCGGCTGAGGGTGATCTTGCGGCCGGCCTGGCATTCTCTCAGAAACGTGAGATGCCGCACGGCGCGGAGGCGAAGTTTTTCGTCGATGGTTTCGTCGGCGATCTCGGCGAGCAGCGCGGGCTCGTCGAGATGCTTGCCCGGCGGGAGGGCGACTTCGCGCGCGTCCCACTTTATCTCGGCGTCTTCAATCGGAAACTTTTCGACGTTCTCCCACGCGGCCTCCATGCCGGCGGCGAGGCGGCCCGCGAGGATGGGGCGCATCTCGGGGGAGCCGTCGTTGTACTTGCCGGCGGCGACGTTGCCGCCGGCGCCGTTGAAGTGGATATGCACCGCTTCGGGCAGCTCGGCCTCGCGCTGCTCGCGGGCGATGCCGGGGAAGTCGCAGCTTACGCGGCCTTTGCAATAGTAGCTTTGCGGGTGGGTGGCGTAATAAGTGAGAATGGCGATCGGGCGGTCACCGTTGAAGAAGGCGACGGCGCGCATCTTGGGGTCGATCGTGCCTTCGGGCATGGCGCGGACTTCGGGGTCCTTGCACGAGGACATGCGTTCGAAGGCGACTTTGCCGTCGGGGCCGAGGATGCGCCGGTTGGAGGCCACCTTATCGACGATGCCCACGCCGGCGCCGACGTGGGTAACTGGAACGGCTTGCGGAATCGCGGCCTTCACGGCGGCGGCGGTGTTCTCGATCGCCTCGCGGGCGAAGTCGACGTTGAACAGCTTGCCGCCCAGGCCGTGCTCGGCGGCCAGCCGGTCGGCGGCGAAGTCACAGCCTGGAGCATCGTGCTGGTGCAGGGCGTGAACGGCGACGCGGTCGACGGTGGTGCCGGCGGCCGCGGCGATTGCCGAGCGGAATTCATCCTGGCCGTCGTTGCCGACGCCGGACCAATCGAGCGCCAGCAGGACGATGGGCTGTTGGCCAGCGGGCAGCAGCACGATGCCGCGGGCCCAAAGCGGATTATCGACGGCCGACGCCGGCTGGCAGAGCGAATCGCACAGCGGCGAACCCATCGGCGGGGTGACGTCGAGCTTGAACGGGGCGACAGACAGCTTCTCAGCCGACGCCGTGGAGCTTAACAAGTGAGCGACAAGAACGACAACGATACAACGCTTCATGAATGTTCTCTTTGCAAGAGGATTAACCACGACGGCACGACGGACACGACGAAAGACGAGTAACCGCTGATAAATGCTGATGCACGCGGATGAAACCATTCCCTCTTTCTATTAGCGTCCATCAGCGTTCATCAGCGGTTACTTGCTTATTGTATTCCGTCGTGTCCGTCGTGCCGTCGTGGTTAAATTTATTGCTACTAGGGCTGACGTAGATACTCCAGCAAATCGGCGAGCGATTGCTTGTCGAGGGTCTTTTCAAATCCCTCGGGCATGATCGTGATGCCAGTGGATTCCAGCGAGTCGATGTCGGCGCGCGGGACGGTTTCGAGGATGTTTTCAGCCCGCTTGAGGGTGACGCTGGTCGCGGTTTCGCCGGCGATGACGCCGCTCTTGGCGAGGCCGTCGACGGTGAGGATGTTGAACTGGATGTAGCGGGGATCGACCTCGCGGTTCGGGTCGAGCACGGCGATGAGCAGGGCCTCGGGAGTGCGGGTGACGACCGTGGCCAGGTCGGCGCCGACGTCGGTGCCGAAGCCGTCTTTGCGATGGCAGATCGCGCAGTTTTTGCGGAACACTTCGCGGCCGTGCTCCAGATCGCCGGCGAGTTGCAGCACGTCGAGGTGGGCCTCGACGACCTCGGCCCGCTTGGGGGCCGATACGTCGAGCAGCTTGGCGGCCTGGTCGCGGACGGCGGCGTCGGCGTGGGTTTTGAGGTGCTGGATGGTCGCCGGGTCGAGATCGCGCGGGGAGAGGTCGCCGTGCTCGATCGCGCCGAGCAGCGCGAGCGCTGAACTGCCGCGCGAAAGCAAGAGGCCCGCGGCTTGCAGGCGAAGCGCCGGTCCCATACCGGGCCAGGCGTCGAGGATGGTGGAGGCGACGTCGGCTTCGCCGAACTCCGACAGCGTGGCGAGCGCGGCGACCTGGACGGGTTGCGGTTGGCGGGGGGCCATGAGGTCGACTAGGATCGGTTTGGCTTCCGTAAGGGGAGCAAGCGGCAAGGCGGTGATGGCGGCGGTGCGAACTTTGGGATCGGCGTCTTCGTCGGCGGCGGTTTCGGCGCTCTTTTCTAGGTAGGCGGTGATGATCGTTTCGGTGGCGCCGTCGGCGTGACCGGCGAGTTGCTTGCGGACTTCGGCGCGCTTGGCGCCGGCGCCGTTGAGCATGGCGACGATTAGTTCGCCGGCGAGCGTGGGGTCGGTCGCGTCG
>JBGSYU010000220.1:0-1871 GCA_041750715.1 Lacipirellula sp. | reverse complement strand
GACTCGGCCGGGCTTGCTGCGCCGCTTCCGCGGGGGGCTGGGGCCGCTGGGCGACTCCGTACAGATGCTCGGCCTGAGCGCTGCGCTGTGGATGCTGTACGTGCCGCACTACGTTTTTCTGCGGCTGTTAGGCCAGCGGGCGGGCATGGTTTGGGTTCGCTTTTCCGCCAACGTGCATTGGTTGCTCACCTTTGTGGGCGCCCAGCGTTCGGCGCGTCGAGCGCTCACGAGCATGTACCCGTACTTCGATACGCAGCTCTCGGTCTCGCAGATCCTCCGGCGGCATCTGCTGCTGAAGCACGAATGCTTCGCTCGGGTGCGAGTCTACGGTCAGCATGCGGTCCACGGTCAGGCGGGCGACGTTCAATGGCGCTGCAACCCGGACTGCGCCGCGGCGCTGCCGCCGCACAAACGCGATCGCGGGCTGATCATCGTAGGATATCACTTCAATTTTTATCAAACCTTCGCGGCGGGGCTTAAGCAATTCTTCCCCGGCGACGACCTGGTTCAACTGCGCTATCGCACCTCGCGCTGCGTCGAGACGGCCACCTCGCCCATCGTCCGGCTGGCGATGAAAAAGGCGATGGAGGCCGATCGCCGCGCCGGCGCCAACGTGTTTTACATCGACGACATCGAGGCGGTCGTGCAACTCTACCGATTGCTGCGGCACGCAGGCGTGGTGGCCGTGACGGCCGACGGCGGCGCCGCGGGAGACTTCATCGACGTGCCGTTCTTCGACGGCACATTTCGAGTCCCCGCCGGCTGGGCGAAACTCGCCGCCGCGACCAAGTCCGACATTCTGCTCGTCTTCGATAAGGAAGTCGACCGGCAGACCCGCGATGGGTTGTTCTACGACCATGTCCGCTGCACCGATTCGACCCCCGAAGCGGCGTACGCCGCCGTTGTAGAGTCGATCGCGCTGCTCCAGCGAATGATCCGCGAGGAGCCCTGGGGCTGGCACCCTTGGCAGCGTCTTCGGGTAGACGTGGGCGCCGACGGCGTGCGTCGTTACTCGCTGAAGCAATACGGTTTCGACGAAGGCGCGCGGCTCGATGGCAAGCCCGTTGCGCCAACCGCGAAAGCAAGACCGAATGAAAGGGCGCCCTCGAAAACGAGCGCGCCCATCGGCGAAAATCCTGCGGCTCGTCCGCGCGTCGCCATCGTCGCCAATTCGTTTCCACCGTACCGGGTTCACTTGCACGAGCAAATCGTGGCCCAGATTCCCGAAGTCGAGCTGTGGAGTCTCGCCACGCATAGCAATTCCTACCAGCGATGGGGTGGCTTGAACTCGCCGACGGCGATCCGCCCCGTCGAATTTGGTCGTGGCGAGCCGACGAACGAGCAGCCGCAGATACGCTTCTCGCTGCGCGAGTGGCGCAAGGCCGGTCGAATCATCCGCTGGCTGCGCGACAACGACGCAGCGGCGGTGTTCTGCCAGGGGTGCGGCGACGTCGGCCGCATGCGGATTCTCCGCTGGTGCCATCGCCGCGACATTCCGTGCTTCCTTACCGGCGACTTCAATATTTGCAGCGATAACAACCACCCCCCCCTTAAACGCTGGCTGAAGCGACTCGTGTACGAACGTGCGGTCGGCTGGTCGGCTGGCTCGATGCCTTGCGGCGAGCACGGGCTCGCCCTGCTCCATCGCTACGGCGGCCGAGGGAAGCCGGCGATGATGTTCCCATTCGTGCCAGACGTGAAGCTGTTTGAAAACACGCCGCCGGAGGCGATCCAAAGGATGCGGAAAAGGTTTGCGCTGCCGCCCGGCCGGCGACGCATCGTCTTCTCGGCCCGCATGATGTCGGCCAAGCGGCCCGACCTCGTCCTCGCCGCGTTTGCAGCGCTTGCCGGCGACCGGCCGGACTGGGACT
>JBGSYU010000219.1:0-6559 GCA_041750715.1 Lacipirellula sp. | reverse complement strand
TTGGCGTCCGGGCGCCCCGCTTGCTCCAGTACACATTCAGCGCTTCGTCGGCCGCAAGCTTCACGGTGCGAAGCTGTTTAGGCGCCGATTTGCGCCAGAAGTCCGGCCGGAGGGCGGCCTGCGACGGCGGCGTCTCCGCCTTGCCATTGGACGAAGCCGGCGTCGACAGCAAGTTGAGCGGCGCGTCTTTACTCGGATCGAAGGTTATAGACATAGCCCCGCTAGCTGCTCCATGCGTGGTCGGTTCAAATGACAAAGGCAGTTTCCAGACTGGCAAGCATTGTAAGGACTTTGCCCCGGCAGTTCACGGGGCGCGCGCTCGGATTTTGAACCTTGTTACCCCGAGGCAGCACGAACACCTGGGCCTGTCTCTCCGAGACGGGCGTGCGAGTCTCGGAGAGACTCGTCCACGTGGGGGAGTTTCTCCGAGACTCGTCCACGTGGGGGAGTTTCTCCGAAACTCCCTGGCGGGGGATTTGATGCGGAAGTTGCGTTAGAGCTTGGCGGAAGACGCATTGTTCGAGTCTCGGAGAGACTCGTCTACGCGTGAGAAATCGCCCTTCAATGACAATTCTGCAGCCGCCACGATATAATCAACAGCAGTGCGCCGCAGCTCTCAGACGGTCGCGTCGCCAGCTCTGCAAACAGGAAGGATTCGTCGATGATTTCAGACGCGCTGCAAATACTTAAGCGGGCAATCGCCAAGGCGCCCGTTCTCCTCGGTTTTTTCTTCGCAACGCACGCCCTGGCCCAGGCCGTCGTTCCGCCCGACGCTCTCGCGGCAACCGCTAAAACTCCCGCCGAAGACGAAAACGTCCTCCCGGCGCCCAAGCTCCCCGATCCGCCGGGCGCCAAGAAGCTTCCCAAGCCCGACGAAGTGTGGGTCGACGCGAAAAAGCGCCAGGTGATAGTCGACGGCTACGTCTCGCTGCGCGAGGGCTATCTCGAAATGTTCGCGTGCATCGAGGGCACGAAGGAGCATGAGTCGATCGTGGCCGTGAAGACAAAGGCGCAAACGGTTCACGCGGCGCTCTTGGCCGTCGGGGCGATGCCAGGCAAACCGGTCGAGTGGCGGCCGAAGTTCCGCCCGCCCACGGGTTCGGAAATCGAGATCGAAGTTCGCTGGCTCGACGGCGAGGGCCAGTGGAAAAAGGCGCGCGCCCAGGAGTGGATTCGCAACGCCGATACGAAGAAAGAAATGACCCAGCCGTGGGTCTTCGCCGGCAGCGGATTCTGGAAGGATCCCGAAACGGGCAAGCAATTCTACATGGCCGAGTCGGGCGACCTTATTTGCGTCTCGAATTTTACTACGGCGATGCTCGACGTGCCGATCGAAAGCAGCCCGTCGAACGAGGGCCTGAAGTTCGAAGCCAATCCGGACAAAGTCCCAACGCTCGGCACGCCGGTGAGGTTGGTGCTGACGCCGAAGTTGAAGGAGAAGGAAAAGGCGGCGGACAAAAAACCGCAGCCTTAACGCGGGAACGCAACGGTCATTCTGAGCAGAGCGAAGAATCTAAAACCCCGCTAGATCCTTTGCTCTGCTCAGGATGACGGTCGATGCGCCGACCAAAACCGTTTTAATTCCCCGCCGCCGCCTCTGCCGCCGTCCCTTCCCGTACATCGAAGCAAAACAACAGATTCTGATCGCGCAAATAAAGTCGCCCGTCGCAAATCACCGGGTGCGTCCAAATCTTCCCGGCCTGCTTGCGTTGATCGGTCTGCGGATCGAGCTTGAATCGTCCGTGCTCCTTCCAACCCTCCGTGGAAGGCTCGATGAGCACCACCTCGCCGCCGTCCTCGCCGAGGCAATAGAACCGGTCGTCCGCATAGGCGATCGATCCCATCTCCAGCGCTTCTCGCTCCCGCCACGCCGCTTCGCCGGTCTTAAAATCCTGGCACACCCAAGCGGTCCCCTCGGAGTGGCCGAAGACGTGGCCATCGAGCAGGATGGCGCCGCCGTGCTTATTCTTCATTATCTTGTTGTCGTAAATTCTCTTCACACTGTGGTCGTCGCCAATCTCCAGCAGCATGCAGCCCACGCCGTAGCCGGTCGTCACGTAGACGAAATTGTTTCTCACAATCGGCGTCGGAATGACCGCGACCATGCCGGGCCAGGGCTCGCTCCACAGCACCTTGCCGTCGTCGGGGTTGAACCCCAACACCTGATCGGCGAGCAGTTGCACGCACTCGCTCTCCCCCTTGCGATCGGCTTTTACGATCGACGAATAGTGGGCGCCGGTGGTGACGTCTTTCATTTGCCAGAGTTCTTTCCCCGTCGCCTTGTCGAGCGCGACGATGGCGCCCTCCTCGCCGCCGGGCGTGCATAGCAGTTTGTCGTCGTAAATCAGCGGCGACTCCGAGTAACCCCATGTCGGAATCTTGCCGCCGAAGTCGGCCATCGCGCGGGTCCACACGACCGAGCCGTCGCGCGCGCGTACGCAAATGATGTTGCCCTGGGCGCCGAGGGCATAAAGAAATTCGCCGTCGACCGTTGGCGTGCCGCGGGGCCCATCGCCCCAGTTGTTCTCCAGCATCTTGCCGATCGGCGCTTGCCACGCTTCTTTGCCCGTCGCCACGTCAATCGCGATGAGCTGCTCTTCGTCGTTGCGAGCGCCCATCGTGTAAAGCCGATCACCCACGATCGCGGGCGCCGAATAGCCGACGCCGCAATCCTCAAACAACCACGCCCGCGGGGGTCCGCCCTCGGGCCACGATTTCATGAGGCCAGTTTCCGTGGAGACGCCGTCCCGGTTCGGCCCGCGCCACTGCGGCCACTCCGCGCGGGCCAGCCCCGCGAGCGGAGCAGCAAGGAGTGTCACCGCAACGACGAGGAGAGCGCGAGCGGGGCAGGGGCGCATGGCGATGAAGCTCCAAGCCGGATGGGGAGGGTGCATCGCCCGTGGGAGGGGCGACGGCGGGGATTCCAGCATGTTACCAAAAGGTCGCAATCCCCGGCAACGCCTTGGTAGGCGGGGCCAGGAGAACTGCAAAGTCCCGCGCGCACGGTCATTCTGAGGTACTCCGAAGAATCTGGCCAGACTCTTCGGAGTACCTCAGAGTGACAGCTTCCGGACGTTGCAGTTCTCCTGTAGGCGGTGCGTCCGGCAAGTATTCATGGCTCGTCATCGAATCCCTTCGGGATAGTCGGCTAACCGCGCCCGCCGCCTCGGCCCGCGCTACGGCGTATCCCAGTCCCACGTTCCGGCAACCGCGCCCACGTTACCTGAAGTCGTATACACCCCGTAAACTCGATACTGCAACGCCTTGTCCGTCTCCGTGCTGTACCAATTCGGATCCCCTCGAAGGAGCGCGGAGTTCGGCGTCGAAACGCCGCCGCCCGCGTAGGAAATGCGGATGGGCGTCGCGGAATCGGTCTCCACAAACAGGGCGATCGCCTGGCCCACTTCCAGCCACGTCGCGCTCGCAAAGGAAACGCCGTACCAGCTCAGGCCAGTCGGCACGCTGCTGCTGTTGAGATTGACGGACTCGATGAGCGTCGCGTAAGGCACGCTACCCCCTCCGGCGCCGTACAGGCAAACACGAAACGCGCGACTGGCGTCTCTCCGTTTCGCGCGAATCTCGACGCTGGTCACTCGCCAGCCATTGGCCTCTGCCGGAAGGTTCGGCTTGAGGTATTGGCCCCACCACTTGTTCGATCTGAGATCGTCCTCGGAAGCCCCGTTATCGCCTGCCAACTCGTAATTGCGAAGCAGGGCGGACGTTTCGCCTGCGCGAACCTCCACGCTGCTCGCCTGCACGGCGCCGCCGACGCGGCCAATGCCCTTGAGCCGCAACGCGCCGTCGGCGTTGGTGAGGTTGCCGTCGCCGTCCCGCAGCATCCAGCTTACGCTTCCGGTGCTGCTGGTTCCCAGCGACTGAAGCGCCGTCTCTACGCCATTGGAGTACGTCGTCCGCCAACTGGCGTTGCCGTTGATCCGCGCCAGCGCTAGCTCGACGGCCGAGCGCGCATGCGACCGCGCCAAGAGCCGCGTATTGATGGCCGCCGCCTGCTTCCGCTCGATGCGGACGATCGACAGGCTGGTCAGCGCCAGCACCGACACGATCATGGTCGTCGTCGTCACGGCGACATACAGCGCCGCCCCGCGCCGGCTTCGCGGCCGCGTCGTTCTTGCCGCGTTAGCCTTAAGAATCGTCATGGCGCGTATTTATCCGTTCTTAGGGCGACCAGCCGGGCCAAGGCGCTCCCCCCCCGACTGATCGTCACCGTGATGCGCTTCGCGCCGTTATTCAGAGCGGTGCTCGCCGAGGGGGTCGCCGGATTGACGAACTCGACCGCGACGGCGTGCCGCCAGCCCGTCGAATTGGCAAGCGCCGTGCCGTCGCGGCTCGTTGGCGGCGATGCGCTCCACCCGTCGTAGTCGTCGACGTCGTCGAACGTACGGCGGTCTCCGGACGACTCGCCGATCTCAATTCCTACGACGTTCAACAACCCGTCCAGCAGGCCGCCGGCGCCCCGCTCGTGGTAATCGGTGCTGAGGATCTCCGACATCAACTGCTGAGCCATCTGCTGCGCCCGGGCCGCGTCGGAAGTCGTCGTGCGATCGCGAACGACCGCCGCGAGCATATTCATCGCGCCCACCAGCACCACCGACACCAGCAGCGTACACATCACCACTTCGACCAGGCTTATGCCCGACCGGCGGCGACGGAATCGGCAGTGGTAGGGGAGTCCCGCCATCACAAATTCAAGAGGGAGATCGACGTTTCGACGACGCTCCGCGTCCCGGTCGTCGGCTGGATTCGCACGGTCACGTATTTGGGGGCGATCGCCGAGGGAAAGTATTCGATGGCGAACGACTGAACGCTGGGGATCACCCTCGCGGCGGTCCCGCCGTTATAGGTGCGCGTCAGCGGATCGCCCGCCACGCCCGACCAGGCGTAGCGAACGATCTCAGGCGCGGTATCGACGTCGGCGCGATCCGGCACCGTCGCGGTAATGGACCGTGCCGTCGATTCGGTGACCGCCTGAGCGTACTGCAACTCCGCCGCCGCATCCGCCATGCAGGAGAGCGCCTGCAGCATGCTGGCCGCCGGCGTGCTCGCCGGATTGCTGGCCCGAAGGGCGACGAACAACGTCGAAGCGATCCCCGCCAGCAGCGCCGAAGCGGCCGCCATCGAAGTCACCAGCTCGACCAAGGTAAACGCACGACGTGCAGGCCGATTGTGCCTCATGGGATGCTCACCACTCCGCTGGTGGCGTCGACCGAAATTGTCTTCGCGACGCCTCCCGCCGACAGCGACACGACGCCGCCGCTAGCGGGCTGGCCGTAGCGATCGAACTGCACCGTCGTCCCCGCGCCGAAGGTCGCCGACGTGACGACGGCCCGATACGATCCGTCGCCAAGATTCACCGCATACGGCAGCGCCGGACGATCGGGATCGGTAAGCCCAGGTAGATTGTAAACCGCCGACCCGACCGTAAAGACCACCGACTGCGCCGCGCTTTGGCTGATGGCCGTCTGCCGCGCCAAATTCAAATCGGCCTTGACGCGCAAACACGCGGCGTCGGCCTGCGCCTGCTTAAGCCCCGCGCTGAACTTCGGCGCCGCGCCAGCCGTCAAAATGCCGATGATCAAAACGACGATCACCATCTCGACGAGCGTAAACGCACGGCGTTCAGATTTGCAAGAGTGGGTAAACATGGATGCCCGGCTCCGTAAGAGTTAACCCAGACACGTTGGATCCAGCGCCGGTCCCGTCCGCACCCGCCCCTCGACCGGCGAGTATCCGTAACGAATCGCCGTGATGTCGTCGAGTACGCCGAGAAACGCCTCGACGACGCCGGCGTCCCACTGCGTTCCGGCGCCGGCGCGGATGATTTCAATCGCCTTCTCGTGCGGCATGCCCTTGCGGTAAGCGCGGTCGCTGGTCATCGCGTCGTACGCATCCGCTACGGCCATGATGCGCGCATCCAGCGGTATCGCGTCGCCCTTCAGCCCGTCGGGGTAACCCGTGCCATTTACCTGCTCGTGGTGGTGCAGCACGCCCGGCAGCACGTACTGCAACTGTTCCAGTTCCAGGAGAATACTCCAGCCGTCGTCGGGATGGCGCTTGATCTCCGCGAACTCTTCGTCGGTCAGGCGATCGGGCTTGCGCAGCACCGCGTCGCTCACCCCAATCTTGCCGACGTCGTGCAAGAGGCCCGATAGGTACAGCTTTTCCGTCGCCGCGTCGTCGTAACCCAGGTTCTCGGCGATCCGCTTCGAGAACAGCGCCACGCGCTCGCTGTGGCCGCGGGTATAGGCGTCCTTGGAATCGAGCGCGGAAACTAGCGTGCGCACCACGTTCGTCAGCAGGTGCTCCTGTTCGCGAATCAGATCGAGATTGCTCGCATGCGAAGCGACGAGCGTCGCGGCCGCGCTCAGCAGCGACGCCTCCCACGTGCCGAACTCGTCTTGTCCCAGTTGCAGCAGCGGGCTAGGCGCCCATTGCCGGCCGGCCGAATTGCGATTGATCGCCACGAACCAGCCGAAGCTCCGCGGACCCGTGCTCACCTGCACCATTAAAAACTGTCGCACCCCCGCGGCGCTGGCTGCCG
>JBGSYU010000218.1:0-2100 GCA_041750715.1 Lacipirellula sp. | reverse complement strand
CTGCGGGTCGAACCGTTCGCGGGCCTGCTTCTCGGCGGCGCGCGACATGCTACGCTCCAGGGATTGGCGCTGGAGGTTCAACTCGCAAATGTACTGGGCCAGCTTCTCGGCTCGCACTTCGCTGTCGGTCGTGAGCAACTCGATGCCGAGTTCTGCCTGGCCGAGTCGTCCGGCGGCGTTCAATCGCGGCGCGATGGCGAAGGCGAGGTCTTCACCGTCGAGGGAGTGCTTTTCGTGCAGCTTCGCCTCCCGCATAAGCGCTGCGACGCCCGCGGTGGGATAGGCCCGCAGCCCGTTGAGGCCGTGCCGCACGATGATGCGGTTCTCGTCGATCAGAGAGACGACGTCGGCCACCGTGCCGAGCGCGGCGAGGCCGACCGCTTGCAGCAAGAACTGCCGCATCCGCTCGTTGACGCGCTTGCTCTCGGAAGCTCGTTGGCACAGGGCCCATGCCAGCTTGAACGCGACGGCGGCGCCGCAAAGCCCGCCGAACGGATAATCACCGCCAGGCAACCCGGGGTGAACCAGCGCTGCGGCCTTCGGCAGGGTGGCGCCCATTTGGTGGTGATCGGTGATGATGAGCGTAAGGCCGAGCTCCGCCGCCAGGGCCGCTTCAGCCACGCTGCAGATGCCGCAGTCGACCGTGACGACCACGTCGCTGCCTTGCTCAGCGAGCTTGCGGATGGCGTCGGCGTTCAGGCCATAGCCTTCGTCAATCCGATGGGGCACATAAAAATCGACCGGCGCATCGAGCATCCGCAGGCAGCGCAGCAGGATCGCGGTGGCGGTCATGCCGTCGGCGTCGTAGTCGCCGTAGATGGTGATTCGCCGTTTGCTGCGAATTGCGTCGAAGAGCAGCGTCGCCGCAGCCGTGACGCCGGGGAGCAGTTCCGGGTCTCGCAGGCCGGTCAGCTTGGGATCGAGAAACAGCCGAGCGGCGTCGGGATCGTGAATGCCGCGGGCGAGGAGGAGTTGGGCGACGACGGCCGGCACGCCGGCGGTGCGCTCCAAATCGGCGATGCGAGCCGGGTCATGCGGGGCGATTCGCCACGATTTGGGCATGACCGAGGCTCCGCCTTCGTGGGCTGTCGGCTAGCGGCTGTCGGCTGTCGACTGTCGGCCAGAAAGAAAGAACGGCGTCTTCGGCCGCTAGCCGCTAGCCGCCGGCCGCTTACTTCTTCTTCTCAATATGCATCGTATGCTTTCGAAGCCGTGGGCAGAACTTGCTCAGCTTCAGCTTCTCGCCGCCGCCTTTGCGGCGGAGCGTATAGTTGTAGTCGCCGGTTTCCTCGCACACGAGGAACACGGTTTCGACCTTCTTCTTGCGTTTGCCGCCGGTCTTGCCCATGTCACTGCCTTCCGTCCTGACGCCAAGTAATCGAATCCAGCTACGCGTGGCAGCTCCGCCTAGTTCCACGCAGATAGCCCGGTATTTTAGAGCTCTCGGGCGAATTCATCCAGGGGGCGATTCCGCTGCGGCGGCAAAACGGCGAAAGCGGTTATAATTGAGCGGAAGCGTCGCCCTCGCGCCCTCGGAACCGTCCGTTGTCCGCCCCGCTGACTAACAATCCGCCGTCAATTCCCGAGCCGCCGCGGGCGCCGATTGTGCCGCCGGGGGTATCGGCTGGCGTCGTCCAATCGCCGGCGGCAGCGTCGATGCGCCCTAAACCTCCGTCTCACAGCCCGCCTGGACCGCCGCCAACGGACGGAGAGCCCGAGAGATGGTACGAGCGGTTCGGCGCATGGATGGTCGATTCCGGCTGCTGGGCCTGGCTTTCCAGCGCGGTCGTCCACGCGGTGCTCGTGGTGATTCTTTCACTCATCATTCTCGCCACGCCCAGCGAGGAACCGCTCTGGGTGACGGGCGGCTTCGACGCGCTGCCAGCGGAAGTCGTAGAGTTGGAACTGAGCGAGATTCCGCTTGAGGGGACCATGCCAGCGCTCGGTCCCTTTGAAAGCGGCGATGAGATTTTACTGCCCGGAGCGCGCAACGGCGCCGTCGGCTCGCCAACTTCCGCGACGGCCAAGCCGGCTCTTGGCGGATCGTTTGCGGCAAACTTATCGACCGAGGCGATGGCGCCGGTGGGCGAGATCGCCACG
>JBGSYU010000217.1:0-8661 GCA_041750715.1 Lacipirellula sp. | reverse complement strand
ACCCGTGCATCCTTCATCGCGGACAGGCTGCGCGCGAACACCGCCTCCGTCACCAGGGTGCTTGGCACGCCCAGGTCGAGCGCGTGTTGGCTCATCCACTTACCCGTTCCCTTAGCGCCGGCCGTGTCGAGAATTTTGTCGACCAGGTAGCCATCGCCCTCAGGGTCCTTCACGCTGAAGATGTCGCGCGTGATCTCGATGAGATAGCTGTCAAGCTCGCCGCAGTTCCAAGTATCGAAGACGTTGTACAACTCTTCGTTCGTGAGGCCAAGCGCTTCCCGCATCAGGAAGTAGGCCTCGCAAATGAGCTGCATGTCGCCGTATTCGATGCCGTTATGCACCATTTTTACATAGTGCCCCGCGCCGCGGGGGCCGACCCATTCGCAACAGGGGATGTCGTTGTGTGGCCCCACTTTCGCGGCGATGGCCTGGAAGATGGGCTTAATGTGCGGCCATGCGGCGGGACTGCCGCCCGGCATCATACTGGGCCCCAAGAGGGCTCCCTCTTCGCCGCCGGACACGCCGGTTCCCACAAAGAGAAACCCCTGTTCTTCCAGCGACCTGGTCCGCCGCTCGGTGTCTTGAAATTCACTGTTGCCGCCGTCCATGAGGATGTCCCCCTTCGACATCAGCGGCAGCAGCGTATCGAGCAGGTCATCGACTGGCTGGCCGGCTTTGACCATCATCAGCACTTTTCGGGGCGGCTTGAGCGAGTCGACTAACTCCTTGAGCGAGTGACAGCCGACGAAGTTCTTGCCGTTGGCGCGGCCGCTGATGAATTCATCGACCTTTTCGGTGGTTCGATTGAACACCGCCACGCGATAGCCGCGGCTCTCGATGTTGAGAGCCAAGTTCTCGCCCATCACCGCGAGGCCGATGAGGCCGATGTCACATAAGTCATTCGACATTGAGGTAATCCGTTAGACGCTTCTGTTTGCCTATTCGCAATCAACCCGCCAAGGGGGCCGATCGGGTAGCAGTTCATTGAACTCTTCGAGCAAATCAGTTTGATAGTCGCCGGCAAAGCTCCCATTGAGGAACTGCTCGATGCCTTCTTCAAGCAGCCGTCGCCAGCTTGCTTCTTCCCGGCCGGGGTTGATCGGGAAGAACAAGCAGGCATTGGCCTCAGCCGCTGTGTAGTCGCCTGGAGCATCGCCGACCATCAGCGTCTGGCCAGCCGGGTAGCGCCTAGCAAGGGCGAGGACTTCCTTTTTCGAACCAAATTCCTGCCCGAAAATCGCTCGTACGAAAGGCGCCAGCTTGTGCTCCTGCCACTCAGTCGTAAGCGCCTCACCGGGAGTCGCCGACACGACTAGCAGGTCGGCATCGTCTACAAGTCGTTCAAGGCACTCTCGAACGTACGGAAAGGGGGGCACGCCGCTCACCATATCGGCAATCGCCCGATTCACGGCGAGCGACCATTCTAACGCGTGTCGCAGGTCGCAATCACCCGTTTCCTCGACCGCCCGCTGCAATGCCGGGTTGCCGAGCTTCGACTCTCGCGGAATCCAACGGCGCAGGCCCTCGGGATTCGGCACATCGACGCCGCGAGCCTTCACTTCCGGGCGGCGGCGCAGCCAGTCGAGCTGCTCGACCAGCCCCGGAAACCGGTTCACCCCCCGGCTCGTCGAATAAAGATTGACGAACTCCGACGCTTCGCGGGCGTACTTACTGACGCCTTGCAGCCCGTAGTGCTTGATGAACGCTGGGATGAAGCATTCCTTGTGCTTTAGCTCCATGCTGTCGAACGCGCAGCCGTCGGAATCGATGCCGACGAGAAACTCGCGTTCGGGTTGGAAATTGACCAAACTCATGCCGCCCGGATGCTCATTAGAGTAATCCACTAAAGTCTCACGCAGAAACGCAGAGGAACCCATCGGACCGGTAACGGGCGAGGGATAGAGCGCGCCGCGTTTCATAACGGGAGTCTTACGATTTCTCCGTCTTCCCTCTGCGTCTCTGCGCCTCTGCGAGAGACCTCCGATAGAGTTTATCGTCGAGCTGTAGGGTTCACAATCTACCGCCCTAGCGGCCAGGACTCGCCACGTTTTGATAGACGGGCAGGGCCATGATGCGAGCCTCGATGCGGTTTAGTTCCGTCGTAAGACGGTCGTCGCCGAGGCCGCCGAAGCCTTCAGTGAACTCGTTCGCGGCTAGCTGCTCCTGCAGGTCGTCGACTGGGGGCAAGAAAGCGTCGACGGTAAACCGTCGCGAAACGTCGTCCAGCGTAAGCCGACCGGTGAGCACCGCATTGGCAAACACTATACCAGCGCGATTCGCCGCCATGTCGGCAAAGCTGAACCCCGATCCCCCTTGTGAATCGAGAATTTCCTTAATCAACCCCGCGCTGCGCGCCGCATCGCTGCCCGCGAGCGCTACGAGATGCGCGGAGACGAAAAAGTGCTTGGCCAGATCGGCGCGGCCGCGCATGGTTGGTTTGCCGATCGCCGCCAGCCGTTCGGTTCGCTGAACCTCGCCTTCAATGTGAGGAAGGACGCCGACCGCGATCGGCAACTGTCGCAGCGTTCCGGTATCGTCCATGGCCACGCCTAGGGCCAGGATCAACGCGCGCGGGCCGTTCTCGCGGCGAACCTGCTTGGCGGCAAGCGCCGCCTGACTGACGTAAAGCTCCAGAAGCTTGTCATCGGCGATCGCCGCGGATACGCCGTTCGCATTCGCAACAGCCTCCCGATTGAGCTTCTTCTGCACGTTCGCCACCCGCACAATCTGCTGTAGCACTTTCCGAGCGTCGTCGACCAATGGACGTGCTCCGGCCGACGCTACAATCTGCAAATACTGACTGGCTGCCGGATCGTCGGGCAGCGTTGGTTCGATCGCACTATAAATCTCCCGCATTCGTCGTCGCGTCGCGGGCGTCAAATCGCTGAAGTCTCCAACGCGTCGTTTGCGGATTTCCTCTCCCATCAGCGCGATCAACAACGTATTGGGCGGATCAAATTGCACCTGAGCGCCGGCTGCACGTTGCAACCCGCCTGATATCACGGGCCGCATCACGCTCTTGGGTTCCGGGCTATGCGAAGCACCGAGAACGTGTCCTAACTCATGTACCAACAGTTCGAGCCGTTCAGTCTCCAACACGTTACGCGAACGTTCCTTGAGGATGATGTGCGAGTGCAGCGGCCCGCGCGTTCCGCCCAAGTGAACGCGTCCCTTCGCGATCGCGTACTGGCTGCTAAAACCGATCGCAATTTGTGCAGGCGCGGGCAAGACCTCGCGTTCGAACTCGCTCATCGACTGGCTAAAATCGGCCTGCTGGTCGTCCGAGTCCCACACATCGACGGCCGATATGCGTAAGGTTACGCCGCAATGCGCCTCCAGAATCGCGGACGCCTTCGCGATCCGATCGCGGATGATGCGCTCCCACACCGGCCGGGGACGCACCTCGTCATCGTCCACGACGATCTTGATGGCGATCACACCGGCGTCGCGCAACTCAATGGCGCCGGGCGAAAGCGGTTGCCAGGTGCGTCCGGGGGTCTCGCCGAGGCCGATCTTTACGAGACCGAGCCGGTCGTGGCCGGGGTTTTCGCCAACGTAATAAGCGCAGTCGGGATCTAGGGCGACCTCCTGCAGCTTGCCGCCCACGTTCGCCTTGATCCCAACGCCGCTATCGGCGAACAACGGCCGGCTATCGCCGGGCGCGAGCGCCACAATCTGCGCCGGGCGACCGTCGATCACGGCGTGGATCGTAATCGGCGCAGCGGTACGATTGGCGAGCACGACGACCGACGCGGCGCACGGCGCGGCAATAATGGTCGTCAATGCAGCGCACCAGGGGAGACGCCATGCGAAGGCGCGTCGATTGCGATCAAAGGAAAGCATGTGTCTCATTCTACCGCCCGCCGCAGGCTGCTGCGATGAAACGTGATTAAATCCGCCGCCGTATTGCCGGTCTGCCGTCCAACTTACAGTAATGACTGGAACTCTTGCATGGCGTAAACGTCGCGTTCGCGGCCGCCGGCGGCGAAGACGGCCTGCAAGTTGTGGAGCATGCGAGCAAGCCATTGCTCGGGCGTGGCACGCATGAGATGGGCCGGCGATGGGTCGACCGCCTGGCCGGTGGCTTGAGAAATCCGCTCAAACACTTCCGCTCGAGTGAGCAGGCTTCCGCCGAAGAAGGGGTCGACGTACATCGACTGCATCTCGCCGAATTGCTCGAACTCCACCTCGGCTAAAAAGTGTCCCGGAGCGTTTACCCCATGAACCTCTATGCCGAGCCCCGCAGCGACGCGGCGGTAAACGAGCGTTAGCGCGATCGGCAATCCGCAGCGCGTTCGCAGCACCTCGGGGAGGTAGCTGCTCGACGGAAGGTAGTACTGCTCGACATTGCCGCGGAATTCTAGTACGTCGAACATGACGTCGTGAAGGTGGGTCAGCAGGGCTTTAGGAGATTGTGAGCGGACGCGCCTCCGAACCGCTTGAACCAGATTGCCAACGACCGCTTCGCCGCTGGCGAGGTCGGCGCGCGGCAACTCATGCTGCGCAATCGCCCAAGCCGTGCGGAATAGCCCTGCGGCGGTATGGGCTGACGGCAACTCGGCCGCGAAGGCTCGAAACGCGGCCGGTCGGCAGTAAGCGGGGCGAGTGGCGTGCATGTAACTATGATTGCTTCGCGGACGCCGGCGGCAAATGGCTGCTTTTTTTGGAGCCGCCGAATCGCTTGAGTCGCCCATTTGCAGTCATTCACGAATTTGGTACGATACCGTGCTACCGCAGGCGTCCCGCTTGCTGGTGAGAAATCTCATTACAGAGCGTATAAACTACGCACCCCAGCGCTGGGCGGCTGTTGTCGTGAAGCGAGGGAGCGTTGTGGCATTTTAGTTCGTCGAAGAGTCTCGCTTAGCACTTGTTAGTTGGGTTTTCAGCGGGTTGTAGCGCGGACATGCTCGATTTCCTCCTAGTCATCATCGCGATCGTCGTTGGCGGCGCCTGCGTCGGCCTTTCTGGGCTGAGCGGCGTGCGTGATGGTATCTGGAGTTGGCGAAGTATCGACGCGTTCCAGCAGACGTACGGCGCTCAGAGCTTTCGGGCTAGTGGATTCTGGCCTGGGAGCTTTTTGCCCGGGGCAGGGTCTGGAAGCTTCTTCGGCTTCCAATACCCCGCGGTAGCGGCGGCGTTGGCGCGTCGAGCGTCGAATCGCACGACCGCGTCGCTCGACGGCTGGTCGGACGGCACGGGTCTGCGCTGATAACCTATTGCAAGAGTGGGATTTGTCTGGCGGCATTGCCGTCCGGCGTTCTTTTGGCGAGCTATCTGCCGCATCCGTCGCACCTTGGTGCTTGCGGACAGGCTTCGCAGCCTGCGTTCTCGCGCCACCACGACCCGGCGCCGCAGCGCTTCGCGCTTGCTGAAAAGGATGTGGAAGACGCATGGCCTTACCGATTTTCGTAAATTCGATGGCGTCAGGATTCTCCGTGGCCGAAACTTCGCCAGGGCTCATCCTGGGTGACGTCAAAGAGGGCTGGGTCGCCGCCTTGACTGTGGCGGCGGCCTTGCTGGGCTTCGGAGTCGTCAAGCTGCTGGACTATCTGCGCAAACGGGACGCCGACAAGGAGGCGGCCCAGATCATCGAGCGTGCGGAAATCGAAGCCGCCGCGCGTCGCAAAGAGGCGGCCGTCGAGGCACGGGAAATGGCGCTTCAGGAAAAGGGTCGGGTCGAAAAAGAAAATGAGGCCGTCCGCCGCGAGTTGCACGACCGCGAGCGGAAGCTCGACAAGTCCGAAGACGCCATCCAGTCGCGGGGCGATCAGCTCGCCAAGCAGGAAAAATGGTCGAGAGCAATCAGCGACGACTGGCGGAGAAGATGGACGACGCCACTCGCCGGCAGAAAGAGCTGGACGACCTGCTCGACCTCGAACGGCAGACGATGCACCAGCTCAGCGGTCTCAGCCGCGAAGAGGCGGAGACGCGTCTGCTCGGGCGGCTGGAAAAAGAGCTGATTCGCGAGCAAGGCGCGCTGGTGATGCGTTATGAGCGCGAGGCCGTCGAAAAGACTCAGGCGAAGGCGAAGGAGATGCTCATCACCGCGGTCCAGCGGTTCGCCGCCTCGCACACCGCGGAATCGACGACCAGCACGGTCGACATTCCTAACGACGAAATGAAGGGCCGCATCATTGGCCGCGAGGGACGGAACATACGAGCGCTGGAAAAAGCCACCGGCGTCGACGTGATCATCGACGACACGCCGGGCGTGGTCATCGTCAGCGCGTTCGATCCGGTGCGACGCGAAATCGCCCGTATGTCGCTCAATAAGTTGATTGCGGACGGCCGTATTCACCCGTCGCGGATCGAAGAGTTGGTGGCTGAAACCGAAAAGGAAATCGAGGGCGAAATCCGCAAGTTTGGCGAAGAGGCTTTGCAGGAGGCGCAAGTCTTCGGCGTGCATCAGAAAGTGGTCGAGCTTTTGGGCCGCTTGCGCTATCGAACCAGCTACAGCCAGAACGTACTTCGGCACTCGATCGAGGTTTCGTTTATCACGGGAATGCTGGCTGAGGAGATGGGGCTCGACGGCGAACTTGCCCGTCGCGCTGGACTGTTGCACGATATCGGTAAGGCGGCCGATCACGATATGGAAGGCGGCCACCCGAAGATCGGCGCCGATCTGCTCAAGCGTTTCGGCGAAGGCCCCGAAGTAGTGCATGCCGCCCTCGGCCACCACGACGACATTCGCCCCGACATGCCCTACACGGTGCTCTGCGCCGCCGCCGACGCCTGCAGTGCGTCCCGCCCCGGCGCCCGGCGCGAGACGCTCGACCGCTACATCAAGCGGATGCAGGAGCTTGAGACGATTGCCACGGGTTTCGCCGGCGTGCATCAGGCGTTTGCGATCCAGGCGGGCCGCGAGGTGCGCGTCATCGCCAGCGCACGCGACACGACGGACGAGTCGGCCGCGAAGATTTGCCGGGACATTGCGCGCGCGTTTGAAGAGCAGCTCACCTATCCTGGCGAGATCAAGGTAACGCTGATTCGTGAGACGCGCGTTTCGGAAACGGCTCGCTGACGCACCCTTCGCTCGACCGCCAAACCATGCGATTACTCTTCATCGGCGATATCGTAGGACGGCCCGGACGCGATATCGTGAAGCGCGCCGTTCCTGTGCTAATCGCGGAGCGCGGATTGGATTTGGTCGTTGCCAATGCCGAAAACGCGGCCGGCGGATCGGGGCTTACCCCGGAGATTTATAAGGAACTAGTCGCCGCCGGAGTCGATGCGATAACGCTCGGCGACCATATCTATCGCCGGCGAGAGATCCTGCCCATTCTCTCCCGCGAGGCCAACATCGTCCGGCCGGCGAATTTGCCGGAGAATGCTATCGGCCGTACATGGGCTACAGTCACGGCGCGCGACGGGACGCTGGTCGGCGTCGTCAGCCTGCTCGGGCAGTTGTACATGAAACCGATAGATAGTCCCTTTCCGGCCGCGGATCGCACGCTAGCCGCCATTCCGTCAGACGTGCGTGTGCGGCTGATTGACTTCCACGCCGAGGCGACTGGAGAGGCACAGTTGCTCGGTCGGTATCTCGACGGTCGCGTCTCGGCGGTTCTGGGCACGCATACGCATGTGCCAACGGCCGACGAATGCATTTTTCCGGGTGGGACGGCATTTCAGTGCGACGTTGGGATGACGGGACCATTCGAGAGCGTCCTGGGACGGCGGATCGACCGGGTGCTGGAGACGAGACTCACCGCGAATCCGACGGCGTTCGATGTGGCGACGGATGATGTTCGGCTGTGCGGTAGCATTGTCGACGTCGACGCCGAAACCGGCCTGGCGACGGCCATCGAGCGGCTGTGCGTGCGCGAGGCGGACCTTGCGGCCTTCGACGTGCCTTCGTCGAAACGCTAGCAGCGGAGACGGCTACCACAAGTCGTTCTCGTTCGTCTCGCTTGTCGTCGTTCCAGTTTGACGCGTGCGGGTTGCTCGTGTTGTAGTTCCACGAACCGCCGCGAAGACCGCGGAAAAACGACGAAACGAGCGCCTCGTTCCACTCGAACATGTTGCCCCCTTGGTCGAACGTTCCGTAGGGACTGGCCGAGAACATTTACGGGTAGTGATACCATTTGCCCCGTCACCTCGGCGCAGCGAGTCGCCGTGGCGACCTGAGGTACTCCGAAGAATCCGGCCAGATTCTTCGGAATACCTCAGCAGTGACCGTGCATGCGGGACTTTGCAGTTCTCCTTTGGCCTTGACCGCCGCAAAACAGTTAAAAATCCGGGCCGAAATCGCTCCGATCGCCCCGTCCCGGCGCCACGCGCGGCGATCGCATCCATTTCCCTGTTGCACGCCCTTGGCAAAGCCGATACAGATTGCGCCCACCTGCGCGCGTCAACCGCCCGAAATCCGCGCCGCTCGCCCGCAGAACCGATTTCCCCGGAGTAGTAACGTGACCAAGTTCACCGCTCGTTGGCGACACGCACTGACGTCCGCATTGACGGCCGCCTGCCTCGGCGCCGCCCTCACGCCGGCCGACGCTCAACAATACTACTACCAACCGCCGCCGAGTTACTACAAGAACGACACCCTCGGCGGTTCCGTCGTCGGCGGCGGGCTCGGCGCGGTCGCTGGCGCCTTGGTTAGCCCGAGAAAAAACCGCGGCGAGAACGCGCTGATTGGCGCCGGCGTCGGCGCGCTCGCCGGCG
>JBGSYU010000216.1:0-2123 GCA_041750715.1 Lacipirellula sp. | reverse complement strand
GCCCCGCGTCACCGGCGGGCTGTTAGCCCGCGGCTACTTGGTGAATCTCTACGCCAGCACATCATGCACCACCTTGCCATGCACGTCGGTCAGCCGATATTGCCGCCCCTGAAAGCGAAATGTCAGCCGCTCGTGGTCGATTCCCAGGCAGTGCAGGATCGTCGCCTGGAGGTCGTGAACGTGGACCGGGTTCTCCGTAATGTTGAAGCTAAAGTCGTCCGTCTGTCCGTAGCGCATCCCCGGCTTCACGCCGCCGCCGGCCATCCACAAGGAGAACGCCCGGCCGTGGTGGTCGCGACCGTAATTCTCGTGCGTGAGGCCGCCCTGGCAGTAAACCGTGCGGCCGAACTCGCCGCCCCAAATGACGAGCGTGTCGTCGAGCAGCCCGCGCTGCTTGAGGTCCAGCACTAAAGCGGCCGACGCCTGATCGACGTCGCGCGCGAGCGATTCGATGCTGGAGGGTAGGTTGCCGTGGTGGTCCCACCCGCGGTGATAAAGCTGAATGAACCGCACGCCGCGTTCGGCCAGTCGTCGGGCGAGCAGGCAGTTGGCGGCGAACGTCCCCGGCTGCTTCACGGTGTCGCCGTACATGTGCATCGTCGATTCGGTCTCGCCGGAGAAATCGACCAGGTCCGGCACGGAGGTCTGCATCCGGCAAGCCATCTCGTACTGCGCGATGCGGGCGTCGATTTCCGGATCGCCAACCACCACATGCCGCTGGCGGTTCAGCGCGCCCAGCGTATCGAGCCATCGCCGTCGCGCCGCGGGCGGCAAACCTTCGGGGTCGCGCAAAAACAGCACCGGCTCGCCCGCGCTGCCGAGCTTCACGCCTTGCAGCCGCGACGGCAGGAAGCCGCTTCCCCACAACCGCGAGAGTAAGCCCTGGTCCGGATTGCCGTTGCTCGGCAGCGACAGCAGCACGACGAACGCCGGCAGGTCCTCGCACTCCGAGCCGAGGCCGTAGTCGACCCACGAACCCATCGACGGCCGCCCCGGCTGCTGCGAGCCGGTTTGTAGGACCGTGATGGCCGGGTCGTGATTAATCGCCTCGGTGTGCATCGAGGTGAGCACGCAAATCTCATCGGCGATTTTTTGCGTGTACGGCAAGAGATTGCCGATGGGCGTGCCGGCGTGGCCGCACGGCTTGAAGCCAAAACGGCTCGGCGCGATCGGCAGCCGCGCCTGGGCGGTGACCATGCCGGTCAATCGTTGGCCCTGGCGAACAGAATCCGGCAAGTCCGCGTCGAACATTTCTTGCAGAGCAGGCTTGGGGTCGAGCAGTTCGAGCTGCGACGGACCGCCGGACTGGAAGAGGTAGATGACGCGCTTGACCCGCGGAGCGAAATGGAGCCCCGGCATGACGCCGGCGGCGCCGGCGAGATTGCCGCCAAGACCGAGCGAGTGCAAGGCGGCGGCGCCGAGCCCGAGACTCGTGCGGGCCAGGAAACGGCGCCGCGACTCGGCGATTGTCGTAGTGAATTGCGAGGAGTCCATAGGCTTCAGTTCCGCGTGAGGACTTCGTCGAGATTAAGCAACAGGCTGGCCACGCTGGCGTACGCGGCGAGTTCTCGCTCCGCGTGCGACGCGCCAGGCTTCGACTCGCCGACGTGGAGCAAACCCTTGGCCGCGGCGGGATTGGCCGAGAATTCACTTCGCTGGGCTTCCAATAACGCGAGCAGTTTCGCGAGCTCGCCGTCGTCGGGTTTTCGCGCCGCCGTCAGTTCGAATCCCCACGCCAACCGCGATAGGTCGGTGTCGCCGCCTTCTTCGAGCATCCGAACGCCAAGCTCGCGGGCCGCTTCGAGGAACGTGGGATCGTTCATCAGCACCAGCGCCTGCAGCGGCGTGTTCGTGACCGAGCGGCGGGCCGCGCAGAACTCGCGGTCCGGCGAGTCGAACGTGGAGAGCGTGGGGTGAGGCACGGTTCGCTTCCAAAACGTGTAGAGGCTGCGGCGGTAAAGGCCCTCGCCGGTCGACTGCGTGTACGCCGTGCCCGGATAGCCGGTTTGCACGACGATCCCCTTGTACAGATCGACCGGCTGGTACGGAAACACGGGCGGACCGCCGAGCCGCGGCGCGAGCAGTCCGCTCGCGGCGAGCGCCTGGTCGCGGATCATCTCGGC
>JBGSYU010000215.1:0-3674 GCA_041750715.1 Lacipirellula sp. | reverse complement strand
CCTTGTTGAAAATGACTCCCGACCCCATCCACTTCGCAAACAGACCCACTACCGGATGGCCGGGCCATTTTGGACTCTGGCGATGACGAACCTTTCCCATACCACCCACCTCCGCTACTTGAGTAAGATGCGTCTCACTCCCCCTCCCTTGAAGGAAGGGGCAAGGGGAGGAATTTCCAACGCAACGCCCGCTCAATCCTCGCCATGTCCGAAGCGACCCAAACCATTCCCGTCCCCGCTGAAGAGAAAGCCGTCGAGCAAACGGCCCTCAAGGTTCTCGTCGCGATCAGCGTCGCTCACATGCTGAACGACGTCACGCAGGCCCTCATCCCTTCAACCTACGCCTTGCTGCAAGAAACGCATCGACTGACCTATCTGCAAATGGGACTCATCACCTTCGCCTTTCAGGCGACGGCCTCCCTCTTGCAGCCCTTCGTGGGGATTTACACCGATCGCCGACCGAAGCCCTATTCGCTCGCCGCTGGCATGACGGCTACGCTCGTCGGGCTGTTGTTCTATTCGCAGTCGGAGAATCTGTGGTCGCTCATGGCGTCGGCGGCCCTCATCGGTACGGGGTCGAGCATCTTTCATCCGGAGGCGTCGCGAATCGCCCACCTGGCGGCCGGCGGGCGACATGGCTTTGCGCAGTCGCTGTTCCAAGTGGGCGGCAATTTCGGTACGTCGCTCGGCCCGTTGCTGGTCGCGGGAATCGTTTATCCCTACGGACAGGGCAACATCGCCTGGTTCGCGTTGGTAGCGCTAGCCGGCATTGCCGTGCTGGTGCGCATCGGCGCCTGGTACAACGCGAAACTGGCCAGTCGGCTTGCGGGGCGCACCGGCAAGAGGCCGCGCCACGCTACCCTCTCGCGGCGGCAAGTCGCCGTCGGCATCGTCGTGCTGATTGCGCTGGTGATCTCCAAGTACATCTACTTGGTGAGCTTCACCAACTACTACGCCCTGTATCTGATCGAGAAGTTCGACGTCTCCAAGCAAGACTCGCAGATTTACTCGTTCGTGTTCCTGTTCGCCGTAGCCGCGGGAACATTCGCCGGCGGACCGCTGGGCGACCGTTTCGGGCGCAAGGTCGTGATCTGGTTCTCGATCCTCGGCGTTGCGCCGTTTGCACTGGCGCTTCCACATGCAGGACTGACGGGCACCGTCGTGCTGACGGTGTTCATCGGCACGATTCTCGCGTCGGCGTTCTCCGCGATTCTCGTGTTCGCCCAAGAACTGCTGCCGGGGCGCGTCGGCGCCGTGGCCGGCCTGTTTTTCGGCTTCGCATTCGGCGTCAGCGCCATCGCCGCCGCGCTGCTAGGCGCCTGGGCGGACAAGACGAGCTTGCAATATGTATTTCAACACTGCGCCTACCTGCCGCTGTTGGGAATCCTGGCCGCCTTCTTGCCGCGCGTGAAGACGGCAAAACGCTAACCGCTGACGGACGCGGTCATGCAACGAGACGCGGTCGTTCTGAGCGAAGCGAAGAATCTAAGACCACGCTAGATCCTTCGCTTCACTCAGGATGACGGTAGCGGAAAAAGATGGATCCTGTGATCACGCGCTAACCGCCCGCGAGGAAACGGATTGCGATAATGGCGCCTCGCTCGCCTTTGCCCGGCGCCACAGCGCAACGAGCGACGAAGTCAGCGACCGCGCCTCCGTCAACCGATACGGCGAGTTAGCGGGCAAGTCTCGCATCAGCCGGCGGTGCGCTTCGGCCAACGCATGATAGGGCATCGTCGGAAAGATGTGATGCAACGCGTGGAATCGCAACCCCACCGGCGCCCACAATCCGCCGACCAACGGATGGTGCGGGTAATTGACCGAATCGAGCATCTGCTCGATGAAGTTCATCTCGTCGCCCGGGCTCGTCCAGCGATGAGCGCCTAACGTCCGCAACGCGTTGATCGTCAGGATGAATACGCCGGTCAGATAGGCCTGCAGCAGAAACCACGGCGACTGCGGCTCGTCAAAAATCAGACCGTAGTTCATTGTCATTCGCGCCACGACCGCCCAAATGAACAAGAAGCACCCTATTTCTTGCAGCCGGATCGTACGCCGCACCGTCTTCGTCGGCAGGGGGCGAATGTAGGTCGGGTCCATGATCATCGACGACGCGTGCTTATGCACGAGGTCGCGAAACCGCGGACTGACCCAAGTCAGCGGCGTCAGCAGCCCCCACCGCACCACGGCCACGATAGGAATCACCAGCACCTGCGACATATAAATTACAATCTGCCAAGCCGGCCTGTTCGATAGCGGAATATACTCGCCGTCCTCATGCGTGCCGTAGTGCTTCCGGCGATGGTGGTCGATGTGCGTGTAGTAGATAAACGAGGGAATCAACAACGGAATTCCGCAGAGGAGATTCCAAACGAAGCGAAACGCCGTGAACTGGTCGGCGCGAATATGCACCAACTCGTGAATGAACAGCGTGCAGCGGTAAAGCAGCAGCGACGAGACGACGAAATACAAAGCCGTCAGCGGCCAGTGCCACGCCGCGCTGCCGGCGGTCGCTTCCGGGCGCATGACAAGCGTGAAGCACAGCATGCCGACCGACCAACTCGCAAGGAAGTCAGTCCAGTAGATCCACGGAACAGGCCGGAAGAAGTCGCCGACGATCCGGCGCGCCTCGGCCAACGAGAAATCGCCAAGTTCGCTTTTCGGCTTGGTGGCCGAATGCGGAGCTGAAATTGAGATTGTGGACACCGCTGTGACCCTGCAAAACCTTGAGGGATGGTGACGCTAACTGGCCGAAGCTCGAGACCACAGAGAACGGATCGGCAACTGGGCGCCTCTCTCTGTGCTTATTGCGCGTTCGGTCGTTAGCGTCGAGTTTCCTGATAAAGCGGATAAAGCCGTCCATGCGCTACAGTTCCAAGTTTATATGCCGTGCGCGGCGTTTGCCAGTCGACCGATTCGCTGCACTGCTTGTTGGCCGTTTAGACCGCGACTAGACTGGCGAGGTTGTCGACACAACACCCGTTTCGCCGCCGATTTTGCCGTCATTTTGATCCACTGTGACACGCGACTGTGCACGACGTTGTTATCACCGGCATGGGAATCGTCTGCCCGATCGGCGTCGGCGCCGAAGCGGTGTGGGCCTCCGTCGAGAGCCGAACCAGCGGCGTACGGGCGGTCCCGGAAATGGTCGCCGCGGGGGCGCCGGTCCCCATCGCCGGCGACGTGGCCAATTTCGATCCCAAGGAGTTCGTCAGGCCTCGCAAGTCGCTCAAAGTGATGTCGCGGGAGACGCAACTGGGCTTCGCGGCCGCGGAAATGGCGTGGGCGCACGCCCGCCTGGAAGGCTCGGGGGTCGATCCCGAGCGTCTGGGCGTCACCTGCGGGTCGAATATGTTCGCCCCCGAGGTCCCGGAGCTTGCCGCGGGATGCCATGCCACCGACGCCGGCGACGGGAAGTTCGATTTCACCCGCTGGGGCGACGACGGCTTGCGGGAAGTCTTTCCGCTGTGGCTGCTCAAGTATCTTCCCAACATGGCGCCGGCCCATGTGGGCATTGCTCACGACGCCCGCGGTCCGAGCAATTCGATCGTCGCCGGCGACGTGTCCGGGCTGCTGGCGATCATCGAAGCGGCCGACGTGGTGGCGCGCGGCCACGCCGACGTAATGCTGGCCGGCGGAGTCAGTTCGACGATCAACTGGATGGACCTGATGTG
>JBGSYU010000214.1:0-4736 GCA_041750715.1 Lacipirellula sp. | reverse complement strand
TGTCGAAGTTCGAGTACGCCACCTGCATCGCCGCGGCGCTGTGCTACTTGATGGTGCACCAGCAGGACCCCGTGGGGCTGGTCACCTTTGGCGAGAAGATTATCGACGTGCTGCCGCCCAAGTCGAAGCGGGCGCAGATCGGCAACGTGCTGTCGCACCTTGCGAAGCTGCGGCCGCGAGCAAAGACCGACGTGGCGAACAGTCTCGTGCAGCTCGCGGCGATGCTCAAGCACAGCAGCCTCGTGATGGTGTTCAGCGACCTGCTGACCGACCCCGAGCCAGTGCTTGCATCGTTGCGGCGCCTTCGCCACGGCGGGCACGAGGTGATCGTGTTCCACATCCTTGACCAAGCGGAAGTGGAATTCCCGTTTGACGGCTTGGTCGACCTCCGCGAACCGGAGACGAACGAGCACATCGAGGTCGACGCCGACGGCTACCGGCACGACTATTTGGCGGCGATCGACGAATTCCGGCAGACCTACCGCCGGGAATGCCAAAAAAGCCGGATCGACTATGTGCCGCTGGACACTAGCATGCCGTTCGACCGGGCGCTGATGGAATACCTAATTAGCCGGCGAAACTGGGGGTAAGATTTGGCCGCAAAAAGGCGCAAAAGACGCAAAAAGGGGAGAATGCGATTTCCAATAACAGTGCGGTGATCAAGCATCTTTCCATGGAGCCATAGAATGAACAGTAGTGTCGTCTGACAGACATCCTCGCATTTCAATCGTTTTCCTTTTTGCGTCTTTTGTGCTTTTTTGCGGCTGGCTTAATCTTTCATGGGTTTTCTAACGCCGGTACTTCTGGGCGGGATCGCGCTGATTGCCATCCCGGTGGCGCTGCATCTGGTGATGCGCCGGCAGCCGAAGGAGTATACCTTTCCCGCGCTGCGGTTTGTGCAGCAGCGGCGCGATGCGAATCGGCGGCGGATGAAGCTGCGGCACTGGTTGCTGCTGGCGCTGCGCTGCTTGCTCATCGCCGGGCTGGCGGCGGCGCTGGCGCGGCCGACGCTCAAAGGGACCGGGCTGAAAGGCAAAGAAGGCGCCCCGCTAGCCGTGTCGCTGGTCGTCGATAACTCGCTGCGGATGCAGTATGTGCATCAGAATCGCTCGCGACTGGAACGGGCGACGGAGGCGGCGGCCGACCTGGTCGGCAAGCTGCCGGAGGATGCGTCCGTCGCCGTGTGCGATCTTGGCCGCGCAGCCAATGGATTCGCCCCCGACTTGAACGCGGCGACCTCGCGGCTAAACGGCTTGCGGGCGACAGCCGCGGCGCGACCGCTGGTTGACGTGATCATCGAGGCCATCCGACTGGCGGCCGAGCAGCAGGACCGCCGGCAGGAAGTGTTCGTGTTCAGCGATCTGGCGGCGGCGGCCTGGCCCGAGGACGGACTCAAGGCCGTTCAAGATGCAATGGCCGAAGCGCCCGACGTGCGGATTTACATCGTGGACGTCGGCGTCCAGTCCCCGAAAAACGCCTCGCTGGGCGAACTGGAAATCCGCCGCTTCGTGTTGCGGCCGGGCGAATCGTTACACATCGAGGCGCCGATCGCGAGCAATCTCGACGGCGAAGCGCCACTGGTGGAACTCTCGCTACAAGACGAAGAAGGCCGACTGGTGAAGCGCGGGCAGCAGATCGCCACGTTCGATGGCCAAGGCCAGGCGCGCGTCGCGTTCGAGGCGGGCGATCTGCCGCTGGGAACGCACCAGGGTTCGGTGCAATTGCAAACGTCCGATCCGCTCAGCGTGGATAACGTGCGGTACTTCACGGTCGAAGTGCGGCCGCCGGCCAAGGTGCTGCTGCTGGGGGAGCGAGTCGAGGATACGCGTTTCGTCCGCGAGGCGCTCAGTCCGTCGCTCGGCACGGCGCCGAGCCGTTTTGAATGCGAGGCGAGCACCTTCGCCGCCGCTGGGCAGGCGGCGCTGGAAGACTACCAGGCGGTGCTGCTGCTCGATCCGGGTCCGCTGCCCGATGAACTGTGGAATCGGTTCGGCGAGTTCGCCGCGGGGGGCGGCGGCGTGGGCGTGTTTTTGGGGCACAACGCGCTTGGCGAAGTTGCGTCGTTCGATACAGAAACGGCGCGGCGATTGTTGCCCGGACAGTTGAAGCGGCGGTCGGGGGAAGAAACGTATCTGCGACCGCGACGGCTCGATCATCCGGCGCTGGCGGGCCTTCGCAACTACGACGAAATTCCGTGGCCGCTGTGCCGCGTGTTCAGCTTCTGGCAGTTCGACGAACTGGACGCATACGTCGTCGCCGGCTACGCCAACGACGAGCCGGCGATTCTCGAACGTGCCGCAGGCCGCGGCCGCGTGCTGGTGGCGACGACGCCGTTTTCCGATCCGCTGCAGCCCGAGGGCCGCGAGCCATGGAACACGCTGACGGCCCAGCCCTGGCCGTTCGTCATATTGTGCGACGAGCTCGTCGGCTACCTCGCCCAGGACAGCGACGAGCGGCTCGACTACTTCGCCGGCGAAACGGCCCGCGTGCGGCTCACCCCGCGGCAACAGGTCGCCAGTTACGTGCTACGGCTTCCCGACGGCCAGGCCGATACGCGCGTGGCGACCGGCGAGGACGAAGTGTCGGTGAGCATCGCCGATGCGCTGGGCAACTACCGGCTCACCGCGGGCGGAAAATCGCAACGGCTCGACCGGGGTTTCAGCGTGAACGCCTCGCCGCAGATTAGCGAATTGGCACGGGCCGAGCCGACGGCGATCGTCGACGCCCTGCCGAAAGACCGCGTGCAGTTAGCCGACAATCTGGAATTGGTCGAGAAGTACGCCAACATCGGCCGCAAAGGCCGCGAGCTGTATGCGTATGCGATAGGGCTCGTGGCGCTGATTTGGGGCGCCGAGCATGTATTGGCGAATCGGTTCTACAGAGAAACCGCCAAGGACGCCAAGAGCGCCAAGTAATACAAATCAATGCAACCACAACGGCACGACGGACACGACGAATACAAGAATGTAAACCGCTAATAAACGCTAATGGACGCTAATGACACAGGCAATTTCTCTATATTAGCGTTGATAAATGTTCATTAGCGGTTCTGTTCTTTTTTCTTCTACTTCGTGTCCGTCGTGCCGTCGTGGTTCCATTCCTTGGCGCTCTTGGCGTCCTTGGCGGTTCAATCCTAAATCCTAAATGACTGGCCTTAGCTTCGATCCCGTTGGCGGTTATTGGCTTACGGCGGCCGTGGCGCTGGCGCTTGCGCCGTTGTTGGCGCTTGGGCCGAAGCAGAGCAAGCAGTCGCTCCGGCGCCGATTGACCCTCACCGGGCTGCGTCTGCTCACGCTGGTGTTGCTGCTGGGCGCCATGCTGCGGCCGGCGCTGGAAACGCGCATCACGCGCAAATTGCCAGGCACGCTGGTCGTGCTGGCCGACGTCTCGCGCAGCATGCAAGTCGCCGACGCCATCGGCAACACTCCGCGGTTCGCCGCCATGAAGGGCGCCCTCGACGACTCCGCGGCCCAGTTCGCCGAGTTGGCCAAGACCTGGGACGTCCACGGCTATTCGTTCGAACGCGAGACCACGCCGCTGAAGTTCGCCGACGGGCGGTTCGAGCTGCCCAAGGAGCCCGAGGGTCGGCAGACGGCGATCGGCGCCGCGCTCGACGACGTGTTCTCCCGCGAGGCGCAACAGCGGCTGGTCGCCGTCATTTTGCTAAGCGACGGCGCCCAGCGGGCGTTCGCGCCGCGAGACATTCCGCCGCAATCGGTGGTTCGCCGCCTGGTGGCCGACGGCATTCCGTTCTACACGCTTTCGTTTGGCCAGCCGTCGCTGGGGCAGCAGGCGGACCTGCGGATGAGCGATCTCTTGGCCAGCGACTCCGTGTTCGCCGAGACGCCCACCACCGTCGAAGGCGTCGTTACGGCAGCCGGCTACGCCAATCAAAAGTTCAAGGTGAAGCTGCTGTGGGAAGACCCCGACGGCAAGATGGAGGCGGTCGACGCCCGCACCATCACCATCTCGCCGGGCAAGCGCCGCTATCCGGTGCAGCTCGCGCACACGCCGACCAAGCCGGGCGAGTATAAGGTGACGCTCGAAGTCGAATCCCCGGCGGGCGAACTGGTGACGACGAACAACGGGCAGAGCACGTTCGTCACGGTTCTCAAAGGCGGCGTGAAGGTGCTGTACTTGGCCGGCGCCTCGCGTATCGGCGGGTCGCCGGGCATCGAACCGCGATTCGTGGTCAAAGCGCTTTCCGCCAGCCCGGATTTGCACATCGACTACGAGCCGATCGACTACGATACGCCGGAGCTCGACTACCGCGATCAGCTCCGCGATGAAAAGTACGACGTGTTCCTGCTGGGAGACGTCGACTCGATGGCGCTCAGCGCTCGCACTTGGCGAGAGATGGCCTCGGCCGTCGAGGACGGCGCCGGGCTGGCTATGCTGGGCGGGTTTCACAGCTTCGGCCCCGGCGGATTCTTGAACACGCCGCTGGCCGACGTGCTGCCGATCGAGATGGGTCGCGCCGAACGGCAGAATTTCGGCGAACCGCCGCCGCAAGATTTGCACGTCGGGCCGCTGAAGATGTTGCCCGTCGAAACTGGCGGCGCGGTGCATCCGATCATGCGCGTAGTCGACGGCGGCGCTCAAGCGAATGAAACGGCGTGGCGCGACCTGCCGCTGCTGGACGGCGCCAATCGGTTCGACCGCCTGCGGCTCAAAGAGCTCGCCGACGTGGCGGCCGAGGGGAACGACCCCAGTCGCACGCCGCTGTTGGTGCTCTC
>JBGSYU010000213.1:0-6549 GCA_041750715.1 Lacipirellula sp. | reverse complement strand
TCGCGGCTTTCGCTGCGGCCCATGCCGTCGGTTCCTAGGGCGAATAGCCGACCGCCCAGCCACGGCGTAAGCTGGTCGGCTAGAATCCGCATGTAGTCGCTCGCGGCGATTATCGGCCCCTCGGTGGCGCCAAGCTGCTCCTCCAGGTACGAATGTCGCCGCGGCTTCTCGGGGTTCAGCATATTCCACCGCTGCGCTTCCTGCGCCTCACGGCGGAGCTGGTTGAAGCTGGTCACGCTCCACACGTCGCTCGATACATGATACCTCGAAGCCAGGATGTCGGCCGCTCGCAGGGTGTCTCGCAGGATCGGCCCGCTGCCTAGGAGCTGCACGCGTTTATCGTTTTCGCCCATGTCCGTGGATTGGGCCTCAACGCTTTTCAGCCGGTACATGCCGCGGATGATGCCGTCCTCAACGCCGGGCGGCATCTCGGGCATCAGGTAGTTCTCGTTCTCCAACGTGATGTAATACATCGCCGTTTCGTTGTCTTCGTACATCCGCTTTAGCCCGTCGAAAATGATGACGGCCGTTTCGTAGGCGTACGCCGGGTCGTAGGCGCGCACCGTGGGGAACGCCATCGCGTTGATCAAGCTGTGGCCGTCTTGATGCTGTAATCCTTCGCCGTTAAGCGTGGTTCGACCTGCCGTGCCGCCGAGCAAAAAGCCCTTCGTGCGGGCGTCGGCGGCGGCCCAAATCAGGTCGCCGATGCGCTGGAATCCGAACATGGAATAGTAAATGAACATCGGAATCATCGGCACGCCGTGCGACGAGTAGCTGGTGCCCGCGGCGATGAACGACGACATCGAGCCCGCTTCGGTGATGCCCTCCTCCAGAAGCTGGCCGTCCTTCGCTTCCTTGTAAAACATGATCTGATCCGAGTCGACCGGATCGTAAAGCTGCCCCTTGTGTGAGTAGATGCCCACCTGCCCGAACAGGCCTTCCATGCCGAAAGTGCGCGACTCGTCCGGCACGATCGGCACGATATGCTTGCCGATCTTCTTGTCGCGTAGCAAATCGCCCAGCAGGCGGACGAAGCCGCTGGTCGTGGAGAACTCTTTGCCGGGGCCCTTGCTCACCATTTTCGCGAGCGTCTTGGCGTAGTCGGCCAGTCGCGGCACTTCGATCGTCACCGGCGCGTTGTTCCGTGCCGGAACCGAGCCGCCCAGCGCCTGCCGCCGCTCGCGCAGGTACTTCATCTCGGGGCTGGTTTCCGGCGGACGGTAGAACGGCGCCTTGGCCACTTCCTCGTCGGAGATGGGAATGCCGAACCGCGTGCGGAATTCGCGTAGCTCCTCTTCGTTGAGCTTCTTCTGATTGTGGGTCACGTTACGGCCTTCGCCGCCTTCGCCCACGCCGTAGCCCTTGATCGTCTTGGCCAAAATCACCGTTGGCCGGCCCTTGGTTTCGACGGCGGCTTTGAACGCCGCGTAGACCTTTTCGGGGTCGTGCCCGCCGCGCTTTAGCTTACGCAGCTTGTCGTCGGAGTAGTTCTTCACCATCTCCGTCAGTTCGGGATACTTGCCGAAGAAATCTTCGCGGATGAATTCGCCCGGCGACACGACGTACTTCTGGTACTGGCCGTCGACGACCTCCATCATCCGCTGCGCGAGCAGCCCGCTGTCGTCGGCCTCGATCAGCGGGTCCCAGTCGCTGCCCCAGATGACCTTGATGACGTTCCACCCGGCGCCGCGGAAGGCGCCTTCCAGCTCCTGAATGATCTTGCCGTTGCCGCGCACCGGGCCGTCGAGCCGCTGGAGGTTGCAGTTGATGACGAACGTGAGATTGTCGAGCTGCTCCCGCGAGGCCAGCGTGATGGCGCCGAGCGTCTCGGGCTCATCGCATTCGCCGTCGCCTAGAAAGGCCCAGACGCGCTTCTTCGAGAGGTCGATGATCTTGCGATCGGTGAGATACCGGTTGAACCGCGCCTGATAGATCGCCATGATCGGCCCCAGGCCCATCGACACCGTGGGAAACTCCCAGAACTCGGGCATCAGCCACGGATGCGGATACGACGACAGCCCACCCCCTGGCGCCAACTCGCGGCGGAAGTTCACGAGGTTTTGCTCGGTGAGCCGACCTTCGAGAAACGCCCGCGCGTACATGCCCGGCGCCGCGTGGCCCTGGTAATACACCTGGTCGCCGCCGTAGCCGTCGTCGCCGCGGCCGCGGATGAAGTGGTTCAGCGCGATCTCGTACAGCGTGGCCGAGGAAGCGAACGTCGAGATGTGCCCGCCGGGGGAGGCCGGGTCGCGGTTGGCCCGCGTGACCATCGCCATCGCGTTCCAGCGGATGAAGCTCTTGATGCGGCGTTCCAGTTCCCGGTTGCCCGGGAACCGCGGCTGCTTGTCGGCGGGAATGGTGTTCAGATACGGCGTGGTCGCCGTGAAGGGTAGCTCGACGCCGTTGCGATGCGCCGCCTCGTCGAGCGCCGTGAGCAGTTCCTGCACCCGCTCGGGGCCTTTGCTCTCCAACACGTAGTCGAACGACTCAAGCCATTCGGCGGTTTCGGTAGGATCGCTGTCGTTGACGATCGGCGAGCGAACCTCGGTAGATTTTCCGGTTGCCATGTGGCAATGTCCTTTTTTAAGACTAACCACAAAGACACGAAGGGCACGAAGAACACAGAGGAACACTAATCTGCACTAATCTTCGCTAATGAAGATTAATGGTAATTAGCGAAGATTAGTGTTCTCCTCTTTCTGTTGCTTCTCTTCTTTGTGTCTTCGTGTCTTAGTGGTTAACTTTCTTGCGTCTGTTTTCGCTTCGGTCGGTATATTTCAGTCGCCGTACCGAGGTAGGCTTCGGCGCTGAAGCCGATCGTTTCGCTGAGCGTCGGGTGCGGGTGAATCGTTTCGCCCAGGTCGCGGGCGGTGCAGCCCATTTCGATCGCCAGCACGGCCTCGGCGATCAGCTCGCCGGCGCCGGCGCCCACGATGCCCACGCCCAACACGCGATCGGTCGCCGGGTCGACGATTACCTTCGTCAGCCCGTCGGTGCGGCCATTGGCGATCGCCCGGCCGCTCGCCTGCCAGGGGTATTGCGAGATTGAAACCTCGCGCCCCTCGCGCTTCGCCTGATCGGCCGTGAGGCCGGCCCACGCGATCTCCGGGTCCGTAAACACCACCGCCGGGATCGCCGCTTTATCGAACGCCGCCGGCTCGCCGGCGAGCACCTCGGCCGCGACCTTGCCTTCGTGCGACGCCTTGTGGGCCAGCATCGGTTCGCCCGCGACGTCGCCGATAGCCAGAATGCGCGGGTCGCTCGTCCGCTGCTGGTCGTCGACTTCGACGAACCCCCGCTCGTCGATCGTGACCTTCGTGTTCTCCAGCCCGAACCCGCCCGACTTCGGCCGCCGGCCCACCGACACCAGCACGCGGTCGTAGGCGTTGGTGAACTTCGCCCCGTCGGGTCCTTCCATCTCGACTTCAACTTTGCCGCCCACGTCCTTCAGCGCGAGCACCTTCGTGCTCAACATGATCGACGCGAACGACTCGCGGAGCCGCTTCTCCAGCGGCTTTACTAAATCGCGATCGGCGCCTGGCAGCAGGCCATCGAGCAGTTCGACCACGGACACCTTCGTCCCCAGTTCGGCATAGACGCTGCCCATCTCCAGTCCGATGTATCCGCCGCCCACTACGAGCAACGTTTCCGGCGCGTCGACCAGCTCCAGCGCCCCGGTTGAATCCATCACGCGATCCGATTTAATCTGAAACATCTTCGGCATCGCCGGCGTGGAGCCGGTGGCGAGAATGCAGTGGTCGAACGTGAGGCGGCCATCGTCGTACGTCGCCGGATTGCCTCCTTCCAATTGCAGCGTTTGCGAGTCGACAAAAATCCCGCGGGCGTTCACCACCCGCACGTTTCGCCGCTTGGCAAGCTGAGCGAGCCCGCCGGTAAGCGTGGCGATGACCTGCTCTTTACGCTTGCGGATTTTGTCGACGTTCAGCCTCGGGGCGCTGAACTCGACGCCCCACTCGGCCAAGTCGCGGGCTTCGCTAATCACCTTCGCCACATGCAGCAGGGCCTTCGACGGAATGCACCCGCGCAGCAGGCATGTGCCGCCCAGCCGCGGGTCGGCTTCGACAATGGAAACCTCCATGCCCATATCGGCCGCCAAGAACGCGGCGGCATAGCCGCCGGGACCCCCGCCCAGAACCACGACATGAGAATGCATACGGAACCCTGCGGCGAGGGAAGATGGGGGCGCGATGGCCCTAAACACGTTATTTTACCGCGGTGGAGGGTTCTAACAATGGCACGCGAGTTTCGGGTAGTGGGTCTCTTTGACGAAAGGGGTCGGGAGTCTTTTGCAACTGCCCGGTTTTTTCGCCGGTAATCTACTTAGTTCAAAAAGACTCCCGACCCCGTCCAATTCGCAAACGGACCCACTACCGAGTTTCGGAGAAACTCGCCCATGTAGGCGATTCTCTCCGAGAATCGCTTCCGCTATTTGCCCAGCAAATGCCGCAGTGCCGGTTCTAGTTCCGGCTGCCGGAACTGATAGCCCGCCGCAGTCAGCGCCTGCGGCAGAACGCGGGTGCTGGAGAGCAGCAGGGCGTCTGCCATTTCGCCAAACGCCAGCCGCGCCGCGAACGCGGGCATCGGAAAAATCGTCGGCCGACTCAACACTCGCCCCAGCGTCTTGGTGAACTCCGCATTAGTAACCGCCCGCGGCGCCACCAGGTTCACCGCCCCCGTCGCTTGCGGCTTGGCGAGCGCAAACTGAATCGCCCCCACCACATCGTCCAGCGCCACCCAGCTCATATACTGCCGCCCATCGCCAATCTTCCCGCCGACGCCCAGCTTGAACGGCGTTAGCATCTTCTTCAGCGCTCCGCCATCGGGACTGAGAATCACGCCGATCCGCGTGTTGACGACGCGCACCCCCGCATCGCGCGCCGGCTGACAAGCCGCCTCCCACTCCCGACAAACCTGCGCCAAAAAATCATTCCCCGGCGCCGCCGACTCGCCGAGCACCTCGTCGCCCCGATCCCCGTAATACCCAATCGCCGATGCACACACCATCGCTTGCGGCTTAGCGCGTAGCCCCGCGATCGCTTCGCCAATCAGCCGGGTCCCCTTCACGCGGCTGTCGCGAATCTCGCGCTTAAACGCTTCGCTCCATCTCCGCCCTGCGATGTTCTCCCCCGCCAGGTGAACCACGGCGTCGACCCCTTCGAGTCGAGCCGCGTCGATCTGCCCCGTCTCGGGATCCCAGGACAACTCGCGGGCCGCATTCTTTACGGGTCGTCGCACGGCGCGAATCACTTGTGCGCCGCCCCGCGCCAACTCCGCCACCAGCCGCGTACCCACCAGCCCGGTGGCGCCTGTCACGACAACTTGCATTCCGGCAACGCCTTCGCTCATCATTTACCACCGAGATAAAGATCGATTGTTCAAGAGGAGCCGCAAAAAGGCGCAAGACGCGCAAAAAGAGAAATGCTAAAGAATTCAACTCCGTTATTCGTTTTTCTTTTCTTGCGTATTTTGTGCCTCTTTGCGGCCAATCTTTTTACTTACGCTTTTCTCTTGCCTTGCGGCTCGCCTTTTCCAAGAGCCGCCGCTCGTTCCAAGAGAGGCTCTCCTGCCCCTGCTCCTGAATCTTCTGCAAAATCGCGTCGACCTTCTCGCCGAACTCGTCGTCGTCGCCGGCGTCGCGCTCCTCACCAGGCTCATGCACCCGCAACCGCGGTTTGACCCGCGGCCAGGCGAGCTTCGCTGGAACGAACCGGCTGAGCGACCATCGGAAGTAGTAGTACAGCAGCCCGAACAGGGCGCCGCCCAAGTGAGCGGTGAACGCCACCTCGCCCGTTCGACCCACGGCTCCCTTAACGTCCCACGCCAATCCCAGCACCGCCGCGACCCACATCGGCATCGGGATCACGAAAAACAACAGCACCTGCCGGTGGGGAAAGTTCAGCGCAAAGAGCGCCACCAACCCGGCGATCCCCCCCGAGGCGCCCAGCGCCATCGGCCGCTGCATCATTTCGCGTGCCATCCCCCCCTCGAACATGATTTGGCGAACGTCGCTGGAAACGTAAACCGATTCCGTGAGCGACCAAACCAGTCCGGCGAACACGATCGCCGCGAGGTAGAACAGCGTGAACTCGCGCCGACCGTAACGCTGTTCCAGCTCGCGGCCGAACATCCAGAAGATCAGCATGTTCAGCAAAATGTGCCCGACGTTCGCCCGCGAATGCAGAAACCCGTAGGTGAGCAGTTGGTAGCACGTCCACGGTCGAGCGAACCAATCGGCCCGCAAGGCGAAGAGCTGCTCGAACCGGTCCCCGATCGCAATTTGCGCCAGGTATGCCGCCGCGGTGACGAGCATGATTTGCACCGTCGCCGTCGTCGGCGCCGAGAGATGAAACCCCGGCTCCGGCCCCCGCGCGTAGTCGCGATCATTTAGTCCCATAGCCCCAAAGATACCGCAGAAGCCCGGCCGCAAATAGCCGAGCCATTCTGGCTCGAAGAACGAAGCGGCGAGCCATGCCCGCGGTTCGCTACGGCGTGGCGCCGGTCAGCGGCCCGGCCGCCGCAGGCGCCGCC
>JBGSYU010000212.1:0-4822 GCA_041750715.1 Lacipirellula sp. | reverse complement strand
AACTTCTTGACGTAATACTTGTCGGTCTTGGCGTACACCAGCCAGTCGATGTCCTGCGGATTGTCCCCCTGGGTGTACTTGCGATGCTCGCTGAACTCGACCGAGAACCCGTGAAACGGACTGGCGTGCAGGCCCTGCATGAAGCCCTTGACAATAAACTGGGCGCGCAGATCGAGCCGCGCGATCTGACGGATCACTTCAGGCTTCAGGTATTTTTCAACGGTGGCCATCGAGTTCTGTTACCGGCGAACCGCAAGCTCTAATCATCGCAAGATCGATGAGAGACTTGACTTGGCTCTAAAACACCAACTAGACTTGGTAGTGACATGACGATCAACGTCACCCTATCCTCCGAACTCGGCGAGCGCCTCGAAGTGATGGCGAAGGCAACTTCTTCCACGCCGGAGCAATTCGCCGCCGCCGCGATCGAACGCAATCTCCTCGCCTTGGAGCGACTCGAACAGTCGCTGGCTCCGGTGTATGCAGCCTTCGAGGCCTCCGGTCTAACCGAAGACGAAGCCAACGATCTCTTCGAAGCCGAAAAGCAGGCTTGGCGCGCCGAGCAGCGAGCCGCGGGCGAGTCATGACGCCGCCTGCCGTACCGGCAGTAGATCGGATCGTTTGCGACTGCAACGTGCTGTTTCAAGCATTGGTCTCGGCAAAAGGCCCCTCGCGGGCGGTTTTCGATGCAGCCGTTCAAGGCCGATTCGCGCTGTTCATTTCCAACTATGTCATTAGGGAGCTGAAAAGCGTCGTCAGTCGACCTGACCTGATTCGTCGCTTCGATATCAGTAAGGAAAGTCTCCAGGACTTTCTCGCAGTGATCGAACTGAGATCGACGTTGATTGAAGACGTTCCGCATGTGTTTGATTTGCCGCGAGACCCAAAAGACGCTCACTTCGTCGACCTTGCCGTGGCAGCCAAAGCTCAGCTCATCGTGAGCCGCGACAACGACTTACTTTCGCTGGCAGATCGTGCGAATGTTCATGGAAAGGACTTCGCCGCTCGCTTTCCAGTTATCACCATCCTCACGCCGCCTCAACTGCTCGAACGCTTGCGGGCTTCCGCACCGTAACTCATTCGCGCGCCATCGCGAGATTCGTTGGAATACGCACGCTCCGCTACCGCGTCACGGCTAACGCGGACTACTTCTCATATTTGGGGATTTCCGGCGTTGGAATCTCTTTCAACAAGCGGGCGATCACGTCTTCATTGCTTACGCCCTCGGCCTGCGCCTGAAAGTTCGTGCTCACGCGATGCCGCAGCACGGGCACCGCGACTTTCTGCACATCCTCGATGGCCACCGCGAAGCGCCCGTCCATCGCCGCCAGCGCCTTGCCGCCGTAGATGAGAAACTGTCCGGCCCGCGGCCCCGCGCCCCAGTCGACCCACTCGCGGACGAACTTCGGCGCGCTGGCGTCCTTGGGCCGGGTGGCCCGCACCAGCGACGCGACGTACTTGATGATGTACTCGCTCACCGCCACCGACCCGACCAGCTTTTGCAGATTGAGAATCGCCCGCGACGATAGAATTTTGCGCACCTCGGGCTTCTCCTGCCGCGTAGTCGAAGTCAGAATCTGTTCCTCCTCCGCCAGGCTCGGGTAATCGACCTTGATGTTGAACATGAACCGATCGAGCTGCGCCTCGGGCAGCGGGTAGGTTCCTTCCTGCTCGATCGGGTTCTGCGTCGCGATCACAAAAAACGGATCGGGCAGCGGGTACGTCGTCTGCCCGACGGTCGTCTCGCGCTCCTGCATCGCTTGCAAGAGGGCCGCCTGCGTCTTGGGCGGCGTGCGGTTGATTTCGTCCGCCAGCAGAATGTTGGTGAACACGGGCCCCTCGACGAACCGAAAGCTCCGCCGCCCGTGCTCGTCTTCGTCCAGGACGTTCGTGCCGGTGATATCGGAGGGCATGAGGTCGGGCGTGAACTGGATTCGCTTGAACCCCAAGTCCAGAATCCGCGCCAGCGTGCTCACCATCAACGTCTTGGCAAGCCCCGGCACGCCTTCGAGCAAGCAGTGCCCGCGGGTAAAGATCGCCGCGAAGATTTGCTCGATGACTTCATCCTGCCCGACGATGACCTTCTGCAACTCCTGCTGCATCACGCCGCGATGCGCGCGAAATTCCTGAAGGATGTCGCCGAGATTGCGGGTGGAAGTCGTGGTAGTGGTCGACAAGGGTCAAGCCTTTCTAGCAAACCGCAAGCGTGATTTGGAATGTAACAATAGGGCCAGTTAGCCGCGACGCGGTAGTGGAGCGTCTCGGCGGCGCGCTCCCCAACCCCGTCGCGGCGAACGTGAGACCGTGCGACGCCACAGCCGATTCTAGTGGTCGCCTCGAAGCCGGACAATCTTCGCTGCTATCCGCCTATTACTTCGCCGTGCATTGTTTAGGCAGTCCGCGCATTCTACGATGGACTATTGCGGCAGTCGCCTCGACAGCCGCTTTGTGGAAGGAATCTCCCCCATGCGAGTTCGCTCTCTTCTAGTCGCGCCGCTGGTTTTCGCCGCAGCGCTCTCGCCGTTGGCGCATGTGCTTGCTCAAGAGCGGGTCGAACTCTCCGCCGAGCAGGTCCGCAACTCCATCCGTCAGGGGGTTGAATACCTGCTCGACGAGCAATCGGGCCGCGGAACCTGGGACGACATGATCGACTATCCCGGCGGCGTCACAGCGCTGGCGACGCTCGCGCTGCTCTCCGCGGGCGTGGAACCGTCGCATCCCAAAATCCAAAAATCGCTCGCTTATCTCCGAACGCTCGAACCCAATAAAACGTACACCGTCGCCCTGCAAACGATGGCCCTCTGCGCCGCCGAGCCGGCGCGCGACCGGGCGCTCATCCAGAAAAACGCGAACTGGCTTTCCCAAGTGCAGATCACCAAGGGCGCCCGCGCCGGCTCGTGGTCCTACCCGCTGGGCGACGGCGTTGGCGGCGACAATAGCAACTCGCAGTTCGCCGTGCTGGCGCTTCACGAAGCGGAGCGCGTCGGCGCCAAGGTCAACGCGAACGTCTGGCGTCTCGCCGCCGACTATTGGAAGGGGTGCCAGAACCCCGACGGATCCTGGGGCTATCAACCCGTGAACATGCCCGGCTCGGGCAGCATGACCTGCGCCGGCATCGGCGCTTGGATCATCTGCTCCGGCAAAGTCGGCAAGCCCGCGGCCGAAGCCACCGCCCAAGGCGTCCAGTGCTGCCTCCCGGCCGAGTCCGACGACACGCTCCAGCGCGCACTAGTGTGGATGGGCCGTAACTTTTCAGTTCGCAGCAACATAGGCGGCGGCGGGTCGCAGTGGCATTACTACTATCTCTACGGACTGGAGCGAGTCGGGCGGCTCTCGGCTCGCCGCTTCATCGGCGACCACGATTGGTATCGCGAGGGCGCCGAGTTTCTGATCGGTCAGCAGGACCGGTTCAACCATCAGTGGATCGGTCGCAACCACTCGGAGGACAACCCGCACATCACCACGTCGCTCGCACTGCTGTTCCTCTCCAAGGGACGCCGCCCGGTGCTGATGGCGAAGGTGAAGCACGGCCCTGAGGAGGATTGGAATAACCACCCCAGCGACGTGGCGAACCTCACCGCCTACGTCGAACGGCAATGGAGCCTCGACCTCACCTGGCAGATCATCGACCCGCAGTCCGCCGAAGTCGAAGACTTGCTCCAGTCGCCGGTGCTGTTTTTCACCGGCAGCAAGCAGCCGCAGCTCGAAGGTCTCGAAAAAAAGACGCGCGACTACATCGATCGCGGCGGGTTTATTTTTGCGGAAGCGTGCTGCGCCGACGGTACGCAGTTCGGCGCCGGCTTTCGCGAGTTTCTCGAGCGCGTGTTTCCCGAAGGCGAGTACAAGCTACGACTCGCGGGGCCCGAGCACCCCATCTGGCGGATCGATCGTCTGGTTCGCCCCGATTCGCCCTACGTCGGCCGCCTGTGGACCATCGAATACGGCTGCCGTACGTGCGTCGTGTTTTCCGAAGTCGATCTTTCCTGCTATTGGGAGATCGCCGGTCGCCGGACCGACGTCGCCCTACCCGAGGCGGCCAAGCAGCGGATGGAGGACGCCCAGACGATCGGCCTGAACGTGCTGGCCTACGCCACCAACCGCGAGCCCAAGGGCAAGGAGGAAACGTTCGAGCCGGTCGATGCGCCGGAGCTGGCCGCGTTCGGCGGTCGCAACGTGATCCGCGTGGTGAAGCTCATCCACGGCGGCGGGTGCAACGACGCCCCCGGCGCCCTGGCGAACCTGCTGCGCACCGCGTCGCAAGGCGAGCTGAAATTGCAGGTCGACGACAACCAGTTCGACCTCCGTGCGAGCGACCCTAACCTCAAGCGGTTTCACCTCGCCTTCATGCATGGCCGGCACGATTTTCGCTTTACGCCGGAGGAGCGCAAGAACCTGCGCGAGTTTCTGAAAAACGGCGGCACGTTGCTGGCCGATGCGATCTGCGCGAGCAAGGAATTCACCGACGCCTTCCGCCGCGAGGTGCAACTGGTGCTGCCCGAGCAGCCGTTGGCGCGAATCCCGATCGAGCATCCGCTCTTTCAGGAAACGGGCGGCAAGTTCAACATCCAGCAAGTCACCCGCCGCGAGCCGGCCGCCGCCCAGGCCGGCCAACCGATCCGCTCGCGTTTGCAAAAGATGCCGCCGGAGCTGGAAGGCATTGAGCTCGACGGCCGCATGGCGGTGATCTTCTCGCCGTACGATATTAGCTGCGCGCTAGAGCAGCACGAAGCGCTGCAATGCCGCGGCTACACGCGGCAAGACGCGGCCCGGATCGCACTAAACGTGCTGATGTACACGCTGGCGCCGGAGGCGGGGGCGCCGA
>JBGSYU010000211.1:0-3086 GCA_041750715.1 Lacipirellula sp. | reverse complement strand
CGGCGCTTCGCCACGCAGATGTCGCATCACAGCCGGCAGCCCGCGGCCGCTCGCGCGCTCAGTACGTTCCGTTGGCTGCGTCTGGACGAACCGGTGAAACCACGTCGCATCCGCGGCGCGCATTCGCCAGCGGGCGCCGCTGCCGCTGCACTGGCGCCGATCGCCATCGTCCCGGCGACTGCATTCAGTTCGCCGCCGATCTTCGCGAATTAGAAGCGAAGTCGCTAGCGAGGCGTCTGGACGCTTCGCTCCGCTCAGAATAGCCCGTCCCATTGTCTCGATTGTCCAGTGGCGTGGGTAAGTTGCTGGCAGAACTGAAAGAATTCAACTCGCTGGGCGCCCTTTCGAGCGTTCCAAAAGCGATGTCGATGTCCGCAAGCGCTTGCATAAACCCGGATCGCCAAGAGGCGTGACGGACGCCAAACGCGATTGTCCCGCTCCGCCCTTGTTTCCACCATGAAGCGTGCCTACGATGAAGTTGCAAGAAGGACGAGTTGTGCCGGCCAGCTAACTCGCCCGACCTCGATTGTCGCCAGGGCAAGAACCTTTCTCGGCTGGTAGGTTTGGCGCAGTCAATAACACGCAGCTTGCAAGAGCATTGATTGCTGCAGCGCTGCATTTCTCATCGTTATGCCGAATCTCAGCTTTCGAACTCCATAACTTCGCGGCGGCGGTGCGCTTGGAAGCACACACACGCCATCGCCGCAAAGCTCGACGTTTGAAAGCGCCAAGACACCCCTTCTGATTCTCGTCGGCATGTGCGGACGAGAGGAGGCATGCGCACCATGAGTACCGTGGAATATAACTTTGACGTAGGCGGCTTTCAGACTCCCGTACCCTCGCCCCTGGCCTCGCCCGTTAGCGGAACGAAGCGGCCCATGCATCGCATCGGCGAAGTGCGACTGGAGCAAGGCGTCTCGGTGCGGTCGGCCGCACGCAGGCTCGGGCTTTCCATGCAAGACGTTCGCGCCCAGGAAGATCCGACCAACGACCTGCGGCTGTCGCAGCTCCATCTCTGGCAAGAAGTGCTGGAGGTGCCGTTGGCCGACTTGCTGCTCGACACCGCCGGCCCGCTGTCGACGCCTGTCGACCAGCGCGCGCGTATGCTGCGCGTGATGAAGACCGTGAAGGCGCTGTCCGAATCGACCCACGAACCGCCCGTGCAGCGGCTCGCCAGCATGCTGATCACCCAGTTGGTGGAGGTGATGCCCGAGCTTAAGGAAGTCTCGGCGTGGCACTCCGTGGGCCAGCGCCGCACGCAGGACGAGATGGGACGGATCGTCGAGCGGACGATTCCCGACAGCTTCTTCGGCGATGCCAGTTTTTAAAATTTGAAATCGTGCGACGCCATCCGGGAGGGCGAAGCTCCCGCTGAGCCTGGTTAGACCTGCGGCTCGGCGGGAGCCTCGCCCTCCCATTTATTCTGCTCAAGATGAGCGTCGGCCGAGTATCGTGTTTTCGTCCTACCCGCCGCGGTCGGGTCGTCCGTTGGGCGCGAGCTGGCGCCGGACTTGCCAATTCTTAACGATCGCGGCCAGCGAGAAGGCGACGATCGCCGGGCCCAGCAGCGCCGGTGACAGCAGCGCCCACCACAAGACTCCCGCTAAAACGCCAAGCACGGCCGGACATCGTGCCGCGGCGTCGATCAGCCGCTCCCGCTGAGGAGCGTAACGCCACGCGGCGCCCCACGCGCCGGCGATGGCCAGCGCGAGTAACCACCGCCCCAGCCCGCGACCGTTGGTGATTCGCGCGAGGGTCAACCGCCCATCGGGCGTGCCCAGAAAACAAGCGGATGCCGGCGTCTGGTAGAATGCCGCTGCCGGCCGGACCAACGAGGCTCCGTCGTCGTCGGTATCGCTGGCCAGAGCTGAAATCTGCGTCTGCACTTGGCGCCAGGCCGCTTCGCCAGGCGCGTCGCGCTCGACGGGATTCGTAGCGCTTTCCCCCTGGAGTCGCTCCTGCCAAGGATGAAGCCATTGTTTCAGTTCCCATTCCGGAAGCTGAAAGGCCAGCAGACTCGCATCGACGACGGCGGTAATCTGCTCGCGCCGTGCGGCCGCGTTGAAGTCTCGTTCGCTGAACGTGCGGCCGCCCTCGCCGGGGGCGAGCTGTAAGACGAGTCCGCCCTCGACTTGCCACAGCGAGCGTTCGAGCGGCAGCGGCTTGCCTGCGACGTAAGCCCGCGGCGCTTGGAACTCCAACCGATCCTGGCGAGCATCCTGCCGCCCGCGGTACGCGATCGTCAGCACGCGCGGCAAATACCGCGATCCGGCAGGGACGGCCCACTGCCCGTGCCGTATTTCGGGATACACGATGGCACGATCGTCGATCGCGACGTGCAACAATTCGGCGTCCTCGACGAGCTTCACGACAACGTCCGATGCGCCGCCCGCTTGGACGATGAGCTGCGTGACGGCCGACCAATCGCCCGCGTCGTCCACGGCAATCTGCGTCTGGGCCAACCGCGCCGACGCCTTTCGCAACGCCTCGGGAAACACCCGCTGCTCGGCGACGAAATGGTTGCCTTGCGCCCGATAGGCCGCAATGCCGCGCGGCTGGCCTGCGACCTCGGCGAGTTTTTCGGGAAGCGATTCCTCTTCCAGCCGTTGAATCGTCCACTCGGCGGTTTGATGAGGCGGCGTCGTGGGAAGCACCAGAAAGGTGCGCTGCCGTTCGACGTCCAGAAGTCGCACGTTAGGAAAGCGGACCCGCTGATTAGTTTCTAGTGCGACGGGGCCGGAGAGCTTCACCGTCACGTCGTTCCCCGCCACGACCGGTTTGTCGAGCCGCACTTCAATGACTTGCCGATCGGCGTCTTGCGGCGACGGGCTGGCGATGACCACCGCGGCGGGCTCGGCGACGAGCGGGCCCCGCCAGTTCTTGTCGGCGATGAGTCGCACGCGATCGACGACGCCGCGCGTCACCCGAGCGCGCAATACCATGGCGCAGACCGGCTCAGTCGACTTCAGGTCGAGCGTCAGCAGCGCGTCGGCCGAAAGTCGCGCTTCGTTGGCGGTTATCTCAAGCTCTGGAATCAGTTCCGCATTGCGAGCCACGATGTATTGACCCACGGGCTGCCCTGCCGC
>JBGSYU010000210.1:0-3442 GCA_041750715.1 Lacipirellula sp. | reverse complement strand
AGGTGCTGCCGACAGCGCCGCCTGCTGCGACTTGGAGCCTTGATGACCGGGTGGGATTGGTCGACGGTCCTTGGGACGCACGCGACGAGCGCCTTTGGTCCGAGTACCTAAGGTTAGAGGAGGCGGGCCATGCAGACTTCTAGCGATCGGTTCGTGAGGCAGCAGGAGCTGGTGCCGCAGGGCCGGCTGGCGGAGCTGAAGGTGAGCGTGATCGGCGTCGGGGCGATCGGGCGGCAGGTCGCGATCCAGCTGGCCGCGATCGGCGTGCGACGGTTGCAGTTGGTGGACTTTGACGTGGTGGATCTGACTAACGTCACCACGCAAGGGTATCGGGCGCGGGACGTCGGGCGACTGAAGGTCGAGGCGACTGCGGAGGCGGTGCGCGAGATTGACGACGCGATTGAGCTGGAGTTGGTGAATGAACGCTATCGGCCGCGGATACGAGCGGGCGAGGCGGTGTTTTGTTGCGTCGATTCGATTTCGGCGCGGGAGGCGATCTGGCGATCGGTCAGGGCGACGTGCGGCTTCTGGGCGGATGGCCGGATGCGCGGCGAAGTGATCCGCGTATTGGCGGCGGCGGACGAGGCGAGTCGCCGTCATTACGGGACGACGTTGTTTGCGCAGGAGGAAGCGCAAACGGGCAGCTGCACGTCGCGGAGCACGATCTACGCGGCCAGCGTCGCCGCGGGGCTGATGGTGCATCAATTCGCCCGCTGGCTGCGATCCATCGATGTAGACGGCGATGCTTCGCTGAATCTGTTGGCGGGGGAGCTGAGCGCAGGCTAAACAGTAACCTGGCTCGCCAGCCGTCCGCGCGGAGAACCTCACCTTCGCGCGGACGGCTGGCCGCCCCCCAACTTCGGCCGCTTTTGGGGCGGCCATTTTTTAGCCATCAGCCAGCGCCATAACCATCGTTGCCCGGGTGCCTGCGAACGGACCCGAGCCAGTTGCCTGTCGCCGCCGCCGGCCGAGATCACGCCGCGGCCTCGATAGGGCGGATCGCCGCCTGCACGCGGCGTCCAAATCGATGAATCAGGTGTCGATTGACGCCGCCCTCCGCGACGCGAGACGCGACCTTGCTAAGCACGGCTGCTGCGGTTGCGCCAACGAAGTCCTCGCCTATTGCCTGGCCATACTCCTCAATGATGCTTGTCGCGTTGCCCGCTCCGCCGGCGACCAGGGTGTTGAACATCGAGTGCAGGACAAGCAGCGCGGTCGCCGGCCCGCTGGGACGCAGTCCATAGAGCCGGCACAACTGGCTCGTCAGCGCGAAACAACTGCCTAGCACGATAAGGCTGTCAAATAATCCCTTGGGCGAAATGGCGGTGCTCACGGCGGCGGCCGTCGCACGCCGCGCAATCAGCGTCTTGGCGGCCTGGTCCAACGGGGAGAGAATCCTCTGGTCAACCTCCTGGAGCCATTCCGCTATCGCCCGTTGACCCGGATGGCCCAACTCGTCCAGCGCTTCGCGAAAGTCTGCGAGGGAGGGCGCCTCCGACGTCCCGTCCGTGCGCCGCTCCGTCCAGCCGCATGTCACCAGGAGAGCCTTATGCTCGGGCGACTTGATCGCCGTCAGGAATCTCCGGAACCTCTGGCACGTCTGTTCGCATTTTACCTTGTCCGCTGGAGTGATGTCCGCTGAAGTCATGTCCGCTGAAGTCATGTCCACCAGTTCCGCCCGGGCAATCGGGTGCGAGCGGCTGAGTCGCCACACGGGGCGAATCAGCGCGACCGCTCCGTATGTTAAGAGCCCCCACAGGATCAGGACCAAGACCACAGCGACGTAATGCAGAGGTAGCGTCAGCGACTGATGGGTCGCCTGCAAAAGATTCGCCGTCTGCGCGAGCAAGAACAGCAGCACGCCCGCGCTGAGTATTACCGCGATAATGACGGCGGCGCGCTCGCTCAGTCGCGAAGGGCGGACCTGAGGTACGTTCACAACGCCTTTTTCGACGACATCAGCAGCGGTAAACGGACCTCTAGGTAAGACGATAGCGTCTTCCACCCGCGAACGATTGCCCAAGACTTTCGTTCGCGGCAACGGTCGGGAAGCGCCGCCGGATTTCTTCGCTGCCGGTGCGGTTGCGGCCGGATCGATCGTCGGCTGATTGATCGGCGGCGGGACGACCGCGTCCTCCGCGCGCCGCCGCTTACCACGCCAGGTTGGTCTCGACGGCGTACCGCCAGAACTTGCTGCAGAAGGTTCGTGCGATTCCATCTTGTCCTCCGCGAATGAGAATAGCGGCGAGTCGATCAGCGAATGCCGAACAGCTTGGCGGTTAAGGAATCCAACCCGCGCTGCTTCGGCGGGTTGCCCCGGTTTTTGGGAAGAATAATCTCCGGCTCGGCAAAGGCGTAAAGGCCGACCGGCCAGTCGTCGGCGAATGCGTCAGGCAAATCGACCATTTTGGCCACAGGAAATACGAAAGGCTCGACTTCACCGTCTGAATTCACCTTATTGTAGCGCATCTCTTTCTGGTCGCTGGCGATGATGCAATCAATCGCCGCAACGCGGGTCGAGCGGCGGGTGAATCGACTCTTGCCAATGACGGACTGCGTCGCTTCGCGATTCAAGGAATCGATCAGATTGTCGAGCCGTTTATACTGGGACTCATGCACGCGATCACACTTGGCAGCGACAAACCAGACCCGGCGCACGTAATCGGAGCCCCAACCCAAGGTCGCGCCCCGCCACACACGTTGGAGAGCACGCCCGGTGAGACTGTGAGGCGAGACGGCTTCGACAATGGACGACATCATGTCGCACAACGTGTTCTTCCACTGCGGCCCCAGTTCCAGGATGCCTGCGACGTCGACGAGCACTAGCAGGTCGCGACAACCTTTCAGAGGCCCCAGCGACTTTATCACGACCTCGGAACGGTATCTCTTATAATTGGCGGCCACTTGCTTGCCCGCTTCGGTCTCGCGCAGCGACTTCGGCAGCGGAAACACCGGCGCATTCGGCAAGCCGCATTGGGCTCGTTCGCTGATCCATCGAAAGGCGGCGTCAGAATCCGCGGCCGCCTCGTCTGGTAGGAATTGGCCGTTGGCGTCGATTAACGCCGTCGACGGCGTAATGAAGGGGTGATCGCGCTGGACCAAACCGGCCAACAAGCGTTGATAGAGACCTCGCAACTGGTCCACCGGCGCCTGGGGACGTCCGGTATGCTTCTCGTCGTCGCATGCGCGCACAAACGTGGCCGCCTCCTCCGCCGCATCACCCTCAGTCATCGAACTGAGTCGATGCAACACCTCTTCGCTCCAGTCCCAGTAGTCATCAAATCGCAGCATATCGGCGTCGGCGAATCGCTCGCCGGGAATATCGATGAGCGTGACGTGCTTCCGCGAGTCGGGCAGGTAGTGACGCGGATTCCACTTGGTCCGTCTGGCGTCGGCGATGCGAACCGCAGCGCGATACTCTTCGTTGGCGAGAGTTTTCGAA
>JBGSYU010000209.1:0-2619 GCA_041750715.1 Lacipirellula sp. | reverse complement strand
CCAGGGCAGCGTGGTGGGTAACATCAGCAGCCGCCGCGGGATCGTGACCAGCACCGAGATGCTGGGCAAGATGTGCAAGATCATCGCCGACATCCCGCTGGCCGAGACCTTCGGCTACTCGACCGACCTGCGCTCGATGACGCAGGGGCAGGGGACGTTCACGATGGAGCTGTCGAAGTACCGGCCGGTGCCGGGGAATATTCAGGTGGAGATCATTGCGGAGCGCAAGGCGGAGTTGCAGCCGGCGTAACCGTGGGGCGGTTTCTCCGAAACCGGCGCGAGTTTCGGAGAAACTCGCCCATGTGCGTTCGAGCCGCAGGGTTTAGCCCCGCGGCTTTGCCTTGCGCTGATAGCAGTGCCGGAAACTTCTCTTGTCCATGATGCGACGCGTCGTAATACTGTCGCGCGAACTTATACTTCTCCGTCTTGCGGTTTCCTGCCGCACAAGCCCCGGCTTTAAGGACGAATCGAACATGATGCGACTCACCCTAGCAACGCTGCCGGTTGCATTAGCCGCTATGCAGCTAATTTGCCTTGAGCGAGTAGGCGCTGAGGAGGCCGCGGCAACTTCAACGGGTCCAATCGTCGAGGAAGCGTCAGCGCTCGCTGATGGCCTTGTCATTAGAACCACCGCCACTACAGAACTCTCCGCGGATCAAGACAAGACGTTCGACGCCCTCGCGAAATTGCCCTACATCATCGAGCCACCGGATATTCTGCTCATCGAAGGCGTGAGCCTAACGCCCAAATCGCCGCATCGTCTTGAGAAGTTTGACGTGGTGCTGATCCACGTTAAGGGCTCCTTGCCGGAACAGCCGATCGACAATAACTACAGTGTCGATGCCGACGGCGCGATTAACTTTGGGCCGACCTATGGTCGGGTGCGGGTCGTTGGTTCCACGGTTGATAAGGCCGAAAGGGAAATCCGCGAATCGCTTGCCAAAACTATCTCTAATGTCGAAGTCTCCTTGTCGCTGGTTGCTTCCGCGGGAGCCCAGTCGATCACGAGGCAACACCTAGTCGCGATGGATGGTCGCGTCGATCTCGGAGCCTATGGTTCGGTGTACGTGGCTGGCATGACGCTCGATAAGGCTCGCAAGGCCATCGAGCGGAAGCTCGCCAAGAAGCTTGAAAAGCCCGAAGTCGTCGTCGACGTGCTGGCCTACAACAGCAAAGTCGCCTACGTCATCGAAAAGGGCGCGGACGGCTGCGATAACGTCGCACGACTGCCTGTTCCCTATCCGCTGTCGAGGGACTGCAACGTCGACAGCGTGCTCGAACAGACCGGGGCGCACACATACAAACTCGCCGAGGCACAAATTACGCTCCGCCGTCCCTCTCCGAACGGCATGGGCGAGCACGTGGTGTTTCCCATCGCCTGCGATCCCTCGACCGGCCTGATCACACCGGAAACAAACCATCCGCTGCTGCCCGGCGACCGCATCTTCATCACGCCGCCGGCGACTCATTCGCCGAAACCCGAACCCACGCGACTCTCGCCATCTGGCTACTACGCCGCCCCGCACCCGCCGACTATTCCAACTGCCGTTACCGAGGCAGCAGCTTCGCCGACAGCCGATCCGCCGCCAGCAGACCTTAAGCACTCCGGTCATCGCCAAGTCGTCTACGACATCCGCGTCATTGAAGACGCCCACAACAGCCTGGCCGAGTTCAAACCGCTGAGCGAGAACGGCTTCATGCTCGCCGATGCTTCAACGACGCTCGGCGCATTACGGATTCTCGAAAAGCATCGGCTTATTAAGTATCTCGCCGAGCCGCACGTGGTCACCACACTCGGCCGCGCCGCCCAGTTCTCATCCGGAGAAGCAATGTCCGACAAAGCCGGGGACCGACGCCTTCGCAATGGCACGCACGTCGAAGTCTCCGCCGAGCAAGCCGATGAACAATTGGAAGTCACTTGGCTGGTAAGAGTTAGCCGCGATGGCGCCGATCTGGAAATCTCCAACATAACCGCAATGGCCGACGGCCAGACGGCAATCTACAAATTGGGCCCTCCGTCAACGAAGCAAGGCAAGCAGCAGCCCATCTACGTCGTCCTGACGCCGACGCTCGTGAAGTAAACCTGCCGACTTCACAAAACTCCCTTGGCCTCGCCCCGTGGCCTTTTCATGCGCCGTGAGCGCTGGGCTCGATGTGCTACAATAAAATTGGCGATGCTTTCAATATCGCAGCGCGGTTCACCGGTTAGGATTATGGACGCCAGTTTCTGGGACGAAATCGAACGCTCGCGCTCCCTCACCGGCGGGCAGCAAATGAGCGAGAGTCTGCGCCTCTTCGACGAGGCTTCCCGTCGCATGCTCGCCGGCATCAAGAGCGAGTTTCCCGATATCAGTGATGCGGAGGCTCGCCGCATTCGCGACGAACGACTCGATCTCATCTACCGCATTGAGTCGCTTCCCTGCAAAACTTGAAAAAGATGACGGGCTTTCCTTCGGATTTAGTTATGGACAGTTCATCTCGCCATCGCGTCCAGCGCTCGCAAAAGTTGACGCCCGAAGCGCGATTTTACGACACGCTTGAAATGATTGACTTGTCGCAAGAGCTCATGCGAGCCGGCGTCCGTATGCAGTTTCCCGATGCCGACGATCAACAGGTGCG
>JBGSYU010000208.1:0-9551 GCA_041750715.1 Lacipirellula sp. | reverse complement strand
CATGGCCGACGCGGTGTTCGCCGTTGCTGAGGGCGATCGCCCCCGCGGCGTGGTGGAAGGCGCCGTCGCGGAGCTCGCCGCGGATGAAGTTCATGGGCGGACTGCCGATGAATCCGGCGACGAAGCGGTTGGCTGGTTCGCGGTAAATCGCAAGCGGTGCGTCGGCCTGCTGCACTACGCCGTGATCCATGATGACGATCCGCTCGCCCAGGGTCATCGCCTCGACCTGGTCGTGCGTCACGTAAATCATCGTCGTCCCGAGCCGCTTGTGAAGCGCGGCGATCTCGGCTCGCATCTGCACCCGCAATTTGGCGTCGAGATTGGAAAGCGGCTCGTCGAACAAGAACACCTGCGGCTGCCGCACGATGGCCCGGCCGAGGGCGACGCGCTGCCGCTGGCCGCCGGAAAGCTCCCGGGGACGGCGATCGAGCATGCTAGTAATTCCCAGCGTCTCGGCAGCCTCCGCGGTGCGGCGATCGATTTCTGCCTTCGGGGTACGCCGCATCTTCAGTCCGAAAGCAAGGTTCTCGCGAACGGACATATGGGGGTAGAGGGCGTAGTTCTGAAACACCATCGCGATGTCGCGGTTGCCAGGCTCGACCTCGTTGACGCGGGAAGCGCCGATGCGGATTTCGCCCGCGCTGATCGCTTCAAGCCCGGCGAGCATGCGCAGCGTCGTGCTCTTGCCGCATCCGGAGGGACCGACCAGGACGACGAATTCGCCGTCCGCGATCTGCAGATTGAGATCGCGCACGGCGTGATACCCGTTAGGATAGTGCTTCGAGACGTTATCAAAGGAAACGGTTGCCATTGAAGATTAACCACGACGACACGACTGACACGACGGCAGCAATTCAAAGTAGTTTATCAAATGCCTGTCGCGGCATGTTTTTTTCTTAACGTCGTGTTCGTCTCGTCGTCGTGGTTCATTACTCCTTCACAGACCCAAGGGTGAGACCGGACACCAAATAGCGACTGAGCAAAATAAACACGACAACGACCGGCAAGCTCACCAAGATCGAGGCGGCGGCATACAGGCCCCATTGGGTCGACATGCTCGACTGAAAACTCTTCAGCCCCAGCGGAAGCGTGAACAGGTCGCGGTCCTGCAAGATTTGGGCGGCGACGAGGTACTCGCTCCACGCGCTCATGAAGCTGAACAACGCGGTGATCACCAGCCCCGGCACGGCCAGCGGCAGGATCACGCGGCGGAACGCTTGCCACGGAGTGCAGCCGTCGATGCGGGCTGCCTCTTCCAGCGAGACGGGGATCGTGTCGTAAAATCCCTTCATCTGCCAAATGCAGAACGGCAGCGCGGTCGAGACGTAGAACGCGGCCAGGCCGAGAAACGTGTTGATCAGGCCGAGCTTGGCGATCATCAAATACAGCGGCAGCATGAGCATCGTCGCCGGGAACATCTGCGTCGTGAGGATCGACAGCATCATCGTCTGCCGACCGACGAAGCGGAACCGGCTAAAGGCATAGCCGCCGATCGAGGCGAGCGCGACGCCGGCCACCGCGACGGCGCCGGAGACGAGCAGCGAATTGCCGAGCCACCGCCAGAATTCGTAGCTAGTGAGCAGGTGTCGATAGGAATCGAGCGTCCAGTCGTAGGGTATGAACTCCAACTGCGTCGTCCGCAGTCGATTGCCGGGACGTAGCGAAATCGAAACCACGTCCATCACCGGCCAAAGCGCGATCGCGACGAAGGCTAGCAGTACGACGTGACGGACGACGGTGATAGGACGAGGTTCACGCATGAACGATTTGTCGGGGAGGATTAACCACGAAAAACACGAAACGCACGAAAACAATTAGCCGGTTGGATAACGGATGAGCCAGAGATGGATTCTTGCGGTCGTCTATGCGGGGGAGGCGGAGTGTGTCTTGTCGATTAATTCAAATGGTTCCGAAGGCTTTCAGGGCCTCGTCTTTCGTGTGTTTCGTGGTTATAAAGATTCAATAAACGGCTTCCGTGGCGCGGGTACGATTGAGAAACACCAGCGAAAATGTCAGCAGCATCAAAAACAGCACCATCGAGAGCGCGGCGCCGTAGCCGTATCGGTACATATTGAAGACCGCTTTGTAGACGTACGACACGAGGATATGCGTTTGATCCGCCGGTTCTCCCATATTGGAAACCAGCCAGACGATGTTGAGGTTATTAAACGTCCAAACGGCCCCGAGCGTGATCGCGGGGACCAGCACCGGCTTGAGCATCGGCAGCGTAATGTTCTTGAATTGCTGCCAGCGCGAGGCTCGGTCGATGCGGGCCGCCTCATACAGTTCGGCGGGGATGCCCTGCAGGCCGCCGAGCGCGATCACCATCATGAAGGGAAACCCGAGCCACACATTGGCGATAATACACGCGGCAAACGCCGGCGTCGCCTGGCCGAGCCAGTTGATCGGCTCTATTTGCACGGCGGCGGGAAGATAGTCGTTCACCCAGCTCAGCGCGCGAATTAAATGATTGACGGCGCCAAACTGCTCGTCGAACATGCCGCGCCAGGTAAGCGCCGTGATGTAAGCCGGCACGGCCCACGGGATGATCAGCAGCACCCGGTAAATGCTCTTGCCGCGAATCGGGCCGTTAAGCGTCACCGCCAGCAGCACGCCGATCGTCACATGGAAGAACACGTTGATAGCGGTCCAAAACAGCGTCTTGACGAAGACGTTCCAAAATTTCGCGGCATCGTCGCCCGCGACAAGCTGCTCGTAGTTGTGAAAGCCGATCAGCTCCCAGTCGCGCAGGTTGGTGAGCGACATGTTGGAGAAAGACAGAACAATGTTGTAAGCCAGCGGGTAGAGCACCGTCAGAAAGATGAGGACGATCGACGGCAGAACGAAGGCGTATGCCAACCGATTGCGACGGAGATCGCGGAAAAAAGCGGCGTACTGGCGGCGCTGTGAGATAAGCAGCGCGGCGGCCGCGGCCAGCGCTAAGCCGTAAACGGCGGCCACGGTGCGGTCGGGGGCCGCGATGCTCGTCATCGCCTCGATTTTGGCGACCGCATCTTGCTGCATGCGGCGGGCGGCTTCCTCGGCGTCGAGCTGGCCCGACATCAGTAGTTGGTACGGCGGACGCATCGCATCCCACACGTTCCGCATGGCGACCGAGGTCGGCATGCCACGGCCGCGCTCCGCTTGCTGGGCGGACGTCGCCATGACGGGATCCTCGGTCACCAGGCGATCTTCTCGCAGCGCGAGCCGCGACGGCAGAATCCGCTGCTCCGTGAGAAAGGTTCGTTGGGTCTCATCGCCGATGAGAAACTCGATCAGCTCGATCGATTGATCCACCGATTCGCCGCGGGCGAACGTCGTCAGGCTGTAGCCCTTGGGCGCCACCATCGGCGCCATCGGCAGGCGAGTCTCCGAAACGGTCGGCAGCAGCGCCACTTGGGCGTCGAGGCCAGCTCGGTTGAGATAGCCTTGCCAGCTCCAATCGCCGTCGATGATCATCGCCGCCTTCCCGGCGAGGAACAGCGCCTGGGCGCTTTCGTAATCGGCTGAGCGAGGCAAGACGCGATGTTCATTGCCTAGCGCGGCGACGAATCGCAGGGCGGCGACCATCTCCGGCGTGTCGAGCGTCGGCACGGATTCCCGGGCCGCGGTTTCGGACTGGTCGAACACCCAGCCGCCGAATCCGGTGAGGAACGGCACGAAGAAAAACGGCTCCGTGTAGTTCCACACCAATCCGTACCGATCCAGGTTGCCGTCGCCGTCCTCATCGACTGTGTTCGCTTTGGCAAGCTCGACCAACTCGTCGGTCGTTTCGGGGGGCCGCGAAACGAGGCGACGGTTGTAAATCAGGCCCAAATGGTTGCCGAACCGATCGCCGAGGAACACCAGCTCCTCGCGCCGGGGGTCATCTCGAGCGGGCATGCGGATGACCGAGCGGGGATCGAGCCGCTCGATCTCCTTCTCCGTCACCCACGGCGACATGTCTTGCAGGGCGCCCATCGCCTGGTAGAGACCCAGGGTATCGGACGGGCCGTAAATCACCTCGGGTCCGTTGCCCGCCAGCACCGCGGAGACGAGGCCGCTGTGCAGTTCTTCGGTTTCCTTATAGAGCGCACGGACGGTGATCCGCGGATGCTGCGCCTGAAAAACCTCGATCCGCGCATCGAGCACGGCGCGATCTTCGGGACGCATTTGATGCCAGAGATCGATCGTGCAGGCCGACTCCTTGGGAGCGCAGCCGGCCAAGCTTAGCAACACGGCAAACGCTACGAATCGACGGCCGCGCGCGATCATATCACGGCTCCGCGAGGACCGCCGCCGAGAGGCCGGGGAAGCTTACGGATGACGATGCGTCGTCGGTCGAATCGTTCGGCGCATTTCCGTCGGTGGCGAAAAGAACCTTGAATCCCTCCGCTCCTTCGGGCAATTCCCACGCGAAATCCTTCTCTCCTCGATTGAAGGCGATCAGCACTTGCTTACCGTCGAGTTCGCGGCGGAAGGCGAAGAACTGCGAATCGTCGTCGGTTGCAACCGTCGAACAACTGCCGCTTCGCAGGATGGGATGCTTATTCCTGAGTGCGATTGCACTGCGGTAAAACTCCAGCAGCTCGCGGTCAACGGCGACGGCATCCGCTTCACGCGGCCGCTTTAAGGGGTCGGCGGCTTGCGGCTGGTACGGCCCGAGATCGTCCCAAAACATCGGCCAACGATCGCAGGGGTCGTCGCCGCCCCACATGCCCGCCTCGTCGCCGTAGTAAACCATGGGGGCGCCGACGTAGGTCATTTGCAGCAGCACCACCATGCGTTGCAGCCGCCGCTCCGCAGCGGTCGGGCGTCGCACTTCGTACGCAGAATCGTGTCGGGGCGAAACGCGTGCGGACGAGTCGTAGTCGAACCGCTCGGGCTCGATGTAGGGCTCGTCGATCGGACGGTTGACGATCATCGAAGCCAATCGATCGGTATCGTGCGAGTCGACGAGGTTCTGCAGCGCATACTGCATCGCGGGCGGATACTTCTGGCGTCGCAGCTCAAGCTCGCGGCCAAAGTCGTGGGCCGACATCCGGCCATCGACGAGAAATCCCTTGGCGGGGAACGCGAAGGCGTGGTAGTTCATCGTCGCCGAGAAGCCGCCGCCGACGAGAAACTCCAGCGCGTCGTTCCACACTTCGGCCACGGTGTACGCTTCGGGGTTTAGCCGGCGAACCTCGGCGTTCCAATCCTTCCAAAAGGGCAACGGCACTTCCTCGGCCACGTCGAGCCGCCAGCCGTCGATGCCGTCTACGGGGTCGCCGTCGCCGTCCGGGTCCATCCACCGCGCCGTGACGTCCATCACGTATTGCTTGGGCCCCGGATGCAGATCGTCGCCGGCCGCGTTGTTGGCGAATTCGGGCAGCGTGTCGTTGTTCCACCAGCCCTTGTATTGAAATTCTTGCATCGGCGTCTGCGGGTCGTCGAAATGGGCGACGATGTACCATTCGCCGTAGGGCGAATCCGCTTGATGCTCTCGCAAGTGGGAGAACGCGAAGAAGTCGCGGCCGGTGTGGTTGAAGACGCCGTCGATAATCACGCGAATGCCGCGGGCATGCGCTCGGTCGAGCAACTTCAAGAACAGTGTGTCGGCCGCCGTCCAGTGCCACGACTTGGGGTCGCTGGATTCGGAAGCGATCAGCTTCAGGTCTCCATCAGGATCCGGTCCAAAGTAAGGGTCGATGTGGTGCATCGACGCGCCGTCGTACTTGTGGAGCGATCGGCCGTAGAACACGGGATTAAAATAGAGGGCGTTGACGCCTAGGTCGTCGAGATAGTCGAGCTTGTCGAGGACGCCTTGAAGATCGCCGCCGTAACGGCGATTGAACACGCCGTTTTCAAAAAAGTTAACGCCGGCCTGCTTCTCCCAATCCGCGCGGACGTACCAATCGCCGGTCCAGGGTGAGATTGTCCAGGAGGTCGGCACGGTCGCAGGGAATTCGAGCGAGTCGTGCGTCGGATCGTTCGACGGATCGCCATTGCGGAACCGTTCGGGGAAAATCTGGTAAAACACGGCATCGACCGCCCAGGCGGGAACGCTGGGCAGCGGCTGAACGTCCTTCCAGGCGACCGGCGACGGAGACTTACGCACGCTAGGCGCACTTTCGACCGCTGCGGCTACGCGCTCGCTCGGCCGAGTCGCGTTCGGAGCGAACGATCGTACGTCTCCATCGCCATCGGCGTGAAACTTAATAGCGACGACCGCGAGCGCCGCTAGAGCCAGCGTCACGATGCCCAGCGGCAAGCGACTCTTTGTAAGTCGAAGAAACTTCACTCCAGCCCGATCGTCCGCAAGAGGTGCCATTGAAAGAGAATCGGGGCGACCGCGGCTGCCCCCCGGCGAACGCGCGGCCGCCCCGACGACAAATTCAGACCGGCGACGCCATCGCCGGCTTTATGGTTAGCGGCGACGCAGGACGCCGAGTCCTGCGGCGAGCGCCATCCCGAGGAGCACTGCCGAACCCGGTTCTGGAATCGTCGCCGCCGCGGGCGTCGCGGGGACGCCGATGGTAACGAACTGATCGCCGGCGAAGTCGTTCAGGTCGACGCCCGAAAGATCGCCGGTGAATCCGCTGAAGCCGTTCCCGCCGAGGTTCGCTTCGAGGATTCCCGTGCCGGAAAACTGGTTGGAGGCGTAATGATGTCCGTTGCCATTGATGAATGCGAACAGCTTGATCGGGCCGCTCGTGTAGCCGATCTCGCTGAGAGGTATAGAGAACTCGATGCCGGTCTCCACGGCACTAGGATTTCCCGCCGTCGGGTCGGTGTAGGGTCCGAGGGGACCAGTGCCGGGGTCGCCGCTTACACCCACGGTGTTGCTGTTGTCGATCGCCAGTTGGAGGCTGACGATATTCTGCATGTTGCGGTGGCTCGCCACATTATCGGTGCCGGCGATTGGCGGCAGCACGAACTCCAGCTCGCGCGTAATCGCCCCCGTGCCGGCGTTGTCGGTCGCGCCGCCGTTGGGGCCGAACGCGTACACCTTGTCGATCAAGTCTCCCGGATTCAAACCGATCAGGGCCGGTCCGAGCAGCACGTCCGAATTATCCACTCCCTGACTCTGCGGCGCAAAGTGATTCGTGCCGAAGGTAGCGGTGGCGTTGCTAAAACCGAAGGCGGCTCGCCAGAGATCGAGATCGGCGCCGGTGACATTGCCGTCGCCGGTGGTGTCGCCGGAAAGCCGATTGACGCCCGTGGCGCCGAGGTTTCGCTGGATAATCAGAAAGTCGTTGCCGTCGGCGTCGCCGTCGATGTCGACGTCCGCCGTGGTTCCCCTCAGCACGTTCGGCAAGCCGCGCTGCGCGAGTTGGATGCCGAGGGCGCCATTACGGCCGGAAACGCCGTCGGTGAGATCGGCGTAATGGGCGCTGGCCGCGTAGAATCCGAGCGGCGAATCTAACGTGCCCGCTCCATCGTCGTCGAGCGCGCTCTCGAACCCGTGGGTGATGGTGAGAAAGTGGTCGGCGTTGAAGCCTGCGTCGAAGGTCAGGCCGTCCATCCGCTGCAACGCGCCGATGTTGGTGGGGTTATTTGTGCCGTTCGGCGGCGGGAAGCCCAAGCCGTCGATGAACGGATCGACGCCCCTCGGCAGGGCATTCTGGTCGATCGTGTTCACGCCGGCCGCCGGTTCGGAATCGAAAAAGATCGACAGTTTGTCGAAGTTGGTCTGCAAATTACCCGCGACGAGCACGTACAGGCGACCGCCGTCGATACGGGCGAAGATCTGGTCGATCTCCGATCCGTTGCCGCCGTTGATCGGGTCGCCGTTCTCCGCATTGCCAAAATGGGTGTTGGTGTTCTGCGTCGACAATGCAGCGCCGTACCCGTCTCCCGCGGTAATTTTTCCGTCGATCGTCGGTACTGCAAGCGCCGGCGTCATCGCGGCGGCAGCTACCAGCGCCACGGCGGCGCTGGCGATACAATGCATCGTTCTCATTTTCGTGATCCTCCCTCGTTGATGTCGGGCCCGTATAGCCCGTCGGTCAGTGGTTGTGGGCCGCGAGGCCCCGAAAGTTAAAACAAGTCAAGCGTCATCTTGTGCGTCGAAATCTGAGTGTTCCTAAAAAACTTGCAGCAGCCGCGACCAACAGGGTCGCGGCGGTCGGCTCCGGGATCGCGGCGGCCGTCACCGTCGCGAGGATTGGCCCGGTCGTGCCGTAGCTGTTTCGGAAGATCGTAAGGTCGTCGGCGTCCACGACGCCGTTGAGGTTTGCGTCGCCCTGGTCGAATCGCGCGCCGGTCGTTCCCAGCCCGCGTTGCCAAATCAGGAAGTCGTTGCCGTCGACGACGCGGTCGAGATTAAAATCGCCGCGGCTGGTTCGCACGAGATCGTCGATCAGCGTTTCGACGTCGGCGACGTTAACGACCCCCGCGTTGAGCGGGCCGGCGATATTGAGATCCTTCAGCCAGGTGGCGCCTCCGCCGAAGCTCCCATGCAGCGACGCCACGTCCGCGGCGTTGGTTACGCCGTCCTGGTTCACGTCGCCGCGCTTCACCAGCAGCGAGTCGTACGCGCTAAGCACCGCCGCGCTGGCGCCCTGCGAGGTCAACGCGCTGCCCAGGTCCAAGAGATCGAGGTTGTCGACCAACCCGTTGGCGTCGATATCCGCCGCCGCGTTGAACAATGTATTTTGGCTGTACAGAACTCCTTCGAACGAGTTGACGCCCGTGCCCAGAATGTCGTTCGTTTGCAGGCCGCCGCGGCTGGTCAGGTCGCCCAGGCCGATGCCCAGCTCGGTTTGCGCGAACAGCCCTGGAATTCGCTGGACGTTGAAGTTGCCGGTCGGCTCGTAGGTCACCACCGTCGCCACATGGTTGCCCGTGCGCACCCCCGAGTAACCGCGGATGAAGCTGTCGCGGTCGTAGTCCCCGGCTGCGTTGCCGCCGCCGACCATGGCCAGGATTTGCCCATCGGTCAGCGTGGCCGGCAGGTCGAGGAAGAAGTGCATGCTGTCGGCCGTGCCGTCGGTCGAGCGAACTACAAGATCGCGATTTTGCAGCGTGCCGGGGCTGCTGGCGAACGGTGCGAAACTAGCGATCGCGGCCTCGGGCTTCAAGCGATCGACGTAAATCGTCTTCGTAAAGTCCGTGAACACCGCCGGGCCGCCGTCACCGCCGGTTGCCGAATCGCGGTGACGAAACGCTCTGGCGGTGATGTAATGGCGCCCCTCGGCAAGCTGCGTCGTATCAATCGACTGCGTGTACGTGCCGACGCCCGTGCCCACATTCGCGCCGCCGCTGTAGACGTAACCCGGGGAGCGCGTGGTGGTAAACTCTTCGAAGCCATAATCCACGCTCCCCGGGGTGACATGATCGACCCCCGGCAAATTGTTGAGATTCAGCCCGCCGTCGATCCGCAGTAGCGCCGTGTCGCCATCGGCGTGGACGTCGCGAACGAGGATCGCAGGGTTTTCTGACGCGCCGTCGGGGCTTACCAGCGACACGGGCGTCGTCCCAAGCTGCACGTTGAACGAGTTGGCGGTGATCACGTCGATTCCCGCGAGCCGTGCCGTGCCGTTGTTCGCCGCCGTCGGCGTGGCACCGGGCAGGGTGGCCGCGACATT
>JBGSYU010000207.1:0-1938 GCA_041750715.1 Lacipirellula sp. | reverse complement strand
CGAAGCGTCGGATGAATCTTCGGATAATGCGACTGGAGCGGCCGCGGCTTCGACTGGGCGTTGCCCATCGCGGCGAGGCCGTCGCCGCTGCCGCGTTGCCAGGGGAGTTCGAACGCGAACATTTCATACATCGACACGCCGTAGGCGAAGACGTCGATGCGTTGATCGGTGTTGCGGCGACGCACCACCTCGGGCGCCATGTAGTTCGGCGTGCCGGTGCGGATGCCGGGTTGCTGGAACTCCTTGCGGGACGGCACGCTGAGGCCGAAGTCGATCAGCTTGAGCGAGCTGGCGTCTTTCGAGCATACGAAGTTGCGCGGGCAGACGTCGCGGTGGATGAACCCGGCGTCGTGGACGGTTTGCAAGGCGTCGGCCGCTTGCAGCATGAGGGCGAGCCGATTGCCGTCGAGCAGTTTGCTGCGGCCGATGATGAGCGAGTTGAGGCCCGGGCCGTCGAGATATTCCATCACGACGAACTGCTCTCCCTTGCTGGTGACGCCGTGGCCCAGCGGCGTGACGATGCGCGGATGGCTGAACAGGGCGGAGATTTCGCCTTCGGTCGGTTTGTCGAGGCCGCGAAAACGCATCTCCAGATCCTCGGTCTTCTTTTTGTCGAGAATCTTCAGTCCGACGATCTGCTCGGTCGTGCGGTCGCGGGCCATGTAGAAGCTGCTCATCGTGCCGGAGACGGCTTCGCGGAGGATTTCGTAGCGTTTGGCGACGTCGACCTTGCCGCCTTCGATCAGGGATTTGAAGAATCCGCCGATGCCCATGATGCGTTTCGGTTGTGCGAGAGAGTGGGGCCTGTACTCAATCTAAGTGGGGCAGCGAGGCGGAGCAAGGAAGCGCGGGCCGCGTAGTTAGCCCCCGGTCAGTGACCGGGGGCTAAATGACGGCGGGGGGCGTCACCGCTTCCCGCAGTAGTCGATCACCCGCGCGATTTCGCTCTTCAGCTCACTGCGGCGGACGATGCGGTCGATGTAGCCGTGGGCGAGGAGGAATTCACTGGTCTGGAAGCCTTCGGGCAGTTCGATGCGGATGGGGGCCTTGATGGTTCTTGGGCCGGCGAAACCGATGAGGGCTTTGGGTTCGGCGAAGATGACGTCGCCCAGCGAGGCGAAGCTGGCGGCGACGCCGCCCATGGTGGGGTTGGTGAGCACCGAGATGAACAGCCCGCCGGCCTCGCCGAACCGCGCCAGCGCGGCGGAAACCTTGGCCATTTGCATGAGCGAGTAGATGCCCTCGTGCATGCGGGCGCCGCCGCCGGAGCCGCTGATGACGATCAGCGGTAGTTGCTGCTGGGTGGCGCGCTCGATGAGCCGGGTGAGCCGCTCGCCGACGACCGAGCCCATGCTGCCCATGATGAACGCGGAGTCGGTGACGCCAAAGGCGACGCGGCGGGCGCGGATCATGCCCGTGCCGGTGAGCACGGCGTCGCGCAGGCCGGTGCGTTTTTGCTCGGCGACGAGTCGTTCGGCGTAGGGCTTCTTGTCGTTGAATCCCAGCGGGTCGAGGGGCGAGAGGTCGCCGTCCCACTCCTCGAAGGTGCCCTCGTCGAGCATCGAGGCGATGCGACCCTGGGCGCCCAGGTACATGTGATAGCCGCACTTCTCGCAGATGTTGAAAACCGCTTCGACGGCCTTGCGAAAGAGCATCTCCCCGCAGTCGTCGCACTTCAGCCACAGGCCGCTGGGCACGCCCCGCTTTTCGCGCGGCGTCTTGCCCTTGTCGCCGGGTGCTTCGATTTCGCTGGAGGCCATGGGAAGAGCAGAATGCGCTGGAACCGATCGAAATTGATCGGCGTTTCGAGAGAATTGGGCTGCGAGCGCAGTATATCAACGGCCGTAGCGCGGAGCCATGGCGGGCGGTGGCGACGCGGAGGGGGCCGGGAGTCTTTTGCGACTGGGGAGATTCACGGAAAGCAACGCGTCCAGTCGC
>JBGSYU010000206.1:0-2253 GCA_041750715.1 Lacipirellula sp. | reverse complement strand
CGCGAAATGCACGACGGCGCAGCGCCGTATCGAGAGTACTTCTTCTTTCGCGAGTTGGAGACACCTTAATTGGACTGTTTGAGGTTGTGGTTTCGGAGCTAGCCCAAGTTAAAGAGTTTGCCCCCGATTTCCGGAATTTTGGGGCTGAAACGCTACGTAAGTCCAATGCCGATGGGGGGAGAGGTGTCGCGGGGCGATGTAGTGAAGACCTACTTCGTTGACATGGTCCAAATCCGTGCGATTCTAACTGGTGATGTTTCATCGCGAGTGAGGGATCGCTCATGTTTCTCAGACGCTTCGATCGGCGGAAGAATGGCAAGCCGCACACGTATTGGGCCTTGGTGGAGTCGTATCGCACGGTGAAAGGGTCGCGACAGCGAGTGGTCGCGTACTTGGGCGAGCTGACGGCGAACGAACGGGACGGCTGGACGCAATTCTGTTCGCATCTCAAGGGCGAAGCGCCGGCTCGGCGGCTAGAGCGGACGCTCTTCGACCCACCCCGTCGAGACGAGCCGGGCAGTGACGAGCCTCTGCTCGTGAAACTCAGCAGCATTCGACTGGAGCAGACTCGCGACTTCGGTGACGTATGGTTGGCCTGGGGACTATGGCGACTGCTGGGACTCGACGACCTGCTGGAACACCTGGTCGAGCCGGGCCGGGAAAGCGTGTCGTGGGCCACGGTCGCGGCGATCCTCGTGATCGCGCGGTTCTGCGAGCCGTCGAGCGAGCTCCACATCGCCGACACTTGGTATCGCCGAACCGCGCTGGAAGAGTTGCTAGGCGTTGCGCCGGAGCAGGTTCACACGGATCGCTTGTACAAGGGCCTGGATCAACTGATGCCGCACAAGGAGGCGTTGGAAAAACACTTGCGTCAGCGGCTGGGCGAACTGTTCGAGTTGAAATGCGAGTTGTTGCTGTACGATGTTACGAGCACGTACTTTGAAGGGGACGCGGAAGGGAACGCGCTGGCCAAACGCGGCTACTCGCGCGATTCGCGGGGCGATCGGCCACAGGTCTGCTTGGGGCTGGTCGTGACGGAGGAAGGTTTCCCGCTGGGTTACGAAGTCTTCGCCGGCAACACGCACGATTCGACGACCGTGCAAACGATCATCGAAGCGATGGAGCGAAAACACGGTTCGCTGGGGCGAGTGTGGGTGATGGATCGGGGGATGGTCAGCGAAGAGAACCTGAAGTTTCTCCGCGACCGCGGCGGGCAATACATCGTCGGCACGCCCAAGCAAATGCTCCGCCAATTCGAGCAGCACTTGACCGAGCAGGATTGGACCGTCGCGCAGGAAGGAGTGGAAGTGAAGCTCGTCCCGGCGCCCGACGGCGCGGAGACTTTCCTCTTGGCCCGCAGTGCCGACCGCCGGACCAAGGAACTCGCGATGCACGAGAAGTTCACCGCGCGGTTGGAAGCGGGGCTCCAGAAGATGCAAGCCGCCGCCGTAGCGGGGCGGTTGAAAGAGGAGGCGGCCGCCGGTGAACGCCTGGGCCGGCTCAAGCAGCAGAACTGGCGGGCCTCGCACGCCTTTGACGTGACGATCAAGAAACTACCACAGCCGCGCGGCAAGCAGCATCTGGAAATCACTTGGCGGACCAGCGCCAAGTTCGGCGACTGGTCGCAACTCGCCGACGGCTGCTACTTGCTCCGCAGCAATCTGACGGGCGTTGACGCCTCGACCTTGTGGAAACGCTATATCCAACTGACCGAGGCCGAATGGGCCTTTCGCATCACGAAAGATGAACTCGGCCTCCGCCCCATCTGGCACCACAAAGAAGAGCGTGTGAAGGCCCACATCCTGGTCTGCTTCCTGGCCTACGCGATGTGGAAGACGCTGGCCGGCTGGATGAAGAACTCCGGGCTGGGCGATGCCCCACGCACTCTACTGGAAGAACTGGCGAAACTAAAAAGTGGCGACGTGACCTTAACCGCCCGCTCCCCGAGCGACGGCAGCCTGAGACGCCTCGCCCTGCGCTGTGTTACTGAACCCGACGCCGCCCAAGCCGCCCTCCTCCACCGACTTGGCCTCACCCTCCCCCGCCGCCTCCGCCGCCTCGACGACCTCAACCAAATGTAGTGAAATAAACACACCCCAATCGCACCTAACTCCTTTGCCGAACGTCAAAACTCTCTAACTTGGGATAGGCCGCCACGGCGAACGGAACGAATCGGCAGGAAATGGCCAGCGGACGTAGGTGCTCGCCGATTCGCGGGAGTCCGGAAACCTGCGACAACGCGGAGATAAAGAT
>JBGSYU010000205.1:0-4812 GCA_041750715.1 Lacipirellula sp. | reverse complement strand
GGATCGGTTGGTAGCGGGACGCATTGAGTCCCTTCGCATAAATGGCCGCGGCAAGGCTCCACTTGCTGGCCGCCTGCCAAGCGAACCGCCGCTCCTCAGGCGTAGACTCCAAAGCGAGCCGGGCCGTCTCGGCCCCGGCGTTCTCAGCGCCCCCCGTATTCTCCGCATCCGAAGTTTCCAACATCGCCGCAAGCCCCTCAGGCGTAGGAAGGATTGCATCGTCCGGCGAAGCAACCTTCGGCTCCATGGATTCTGACGCGATAGCCGGCGGTCCCTCCGAAGTGAACAAATCGTCGGCGCCTGGCGGCTGCTGTATCTCGGCGGTTTCCGGCGGATCAACGGCCCCCGGGAGTTCCTCCGGAGCGTCCTCCGCATTCACGTCGGCGATCTGAACGGGATCGCTCTTTGGAACGTAATGGATCTCCTCCCAGCATCCACCGCCGGTGATCAGAATCGCCGCCAAAGCTGGCCAAATTATCGCGCTGGTCCGAGCAACTCGCATGGCATTGAATGTATCGGATGCACCTAAGCGAGTCTCTAAAGACTCGCGGCCAGTCCGCCCCGGAGGACTGGCCTAGGTAAACGCCCTGGCCAAGCGGCGGCGATCCCCGTAGCTTTTCATTATGCCTGTCGCGAGCCACGTTGCCGAGGAGCGGGATCAGCCAAACGCGGTGCCGAACCGTCTGACGCTCGCGTTGGGTTTGCTCGGTAGCTTGCTGTGTTACCTGGCCCATCCGCCGGTGGGTTGGAGCCTTCTGGCGTGGATTGGGCCGACGCCTTGGCTGCTGCTCGCGCGCTTGCCGCGGCTGCCTGGGCGCCGGTCGTATCTGATGCTGTGGCTGGCCGGGATGGCGTTCTGGCTGGCGGCGATTCAGTGGATTCGGCTGCCGTATTGGGCGAACATCTTCGGGCTGTTTCTGCTCGCCGGGTATCTCGGGGCGTATTTGCCGGCGTTCATTGGGCTGACGCGGGTCGCCGTGCATCGGCTTGGCGTGCCGCTGTGGATTGCGGGGCCCGTAGTTTGGACGGGACTGGAATGGCTGCGAGCAAGACTGCTCACCGGGTTTCTCATGGCCTCGCTCGCGCACACGCAAGTTGGGAATCCGCGCGTGATTCAAATCGCCGATCTGTTTGGCGAGTACGGCGTGACGTTTCTCATCATGCTCGTGGCGGCAGCGATCGCGCAAGCGATTTTCTATCTCAGCGAGCCGGGGCGTCTCCGCCCCCGGCGCCTGCAACTGCGTCCGCTCATCGCCGCGGCAATCGCTCTGGTTACAACCCTCGGCTACGGCACATGGCGACTGGAGCAAGACGCCGCCCTTGCGGAGACGCAAGCGGCTGGCGGCGTTGGTCCTGTAATCGCACTCATTCAAAGCGACATGCCCGCGGATTGGAAAGGGACGCCCCAGCGCGACGCCGCCGTGATGACGCAGCTTTTCGACCTGTCGTCGCAAGCGGTGAAGCAGTCGAAGCGGCCCGTCGATCTGGTCGTTTGGCCCGAGACGATGTACCGCGATCCGCTCACCATGCTCGACCCGAAACACGGCCCGCCGGCCGACATCTTCGACGCCGAGCAGCTCGACGCGACGCGGCGCGACTTGGCGGCGAAGGCCGCCGAGCTGGGCGCTGCGATTCTGGTGGGCGTCGATCGGTACGTCGCCGTGAAAGATAAGACGGTCCGCGATGCGTCTGGCCGCGCGCCGGGCTATCGCATCGACGGGTACAATTCTTCCGCGATGGTCGACCGCGCCGGCAAGCTCCTGGGTACGTACGACAAGATGCACTTGCTCCCCTTCGGCGAGTACATTCCCTTCGTCCGGTGGCTCCCCTTTCTGCGCAGCTATTCTCCGATTACCGGCGGGGCGCTTCCCGGCGAGCGGCCCGCGATGATCTTCCTCGACGACGTTTCGTACAGCGTGAACATCTGTTACGAGACCGTCTTGCCGCACCTGATTCGGCGGCTGTGGAACGACGCCGACTCCAGCCTCGACCCGGAGGTGATGGTGAATCTCACGAACGATGCGTGGTACTGGGGTTCTAGCGAGCTTGACATGCACTTGGCCAGCGGCGTGTTTCGCGCCGTCGAAATGCGCACGCCGCTGGTGGTAGCCGCCAATCGAGGGCTCTCGGCGTACGTCGATTATATGGGCCGCGTCGTCGAGGTGACCGAACGAAACAGGGCGGCGACGCTGGTGGCCAACGTGCGGCTAAACCCTCGCCGTGCGAACCCGAGCGTGTTCGCCCAGTGGGGCGACTGGCCGGCGCTGGCCTGTTTGATATGCTGCATGGTCCTGGTCATTGCGGCATTTAGCCCCCGGTCACTGACCGGGGGCTAAGTGGCGGCCCGCGCCCATCCGACTCCCCCCACGCCTGCCCTTCCCACTCCGCCATGCCCGTAGTTCTCCAAGTCCAAGAAGCCCATAAACGCTACGGCGACCAGCAATTGCTGGACGGCGCCAGTTGCGCGCTCACCGACGATCAAAAGGTCGGCCTCATCGGCCGCAACGGCGCCGGTAAGAGCACGCTGTGCCGAATCCTGTTGGGCGACGAGGAACTCGACGCCGGCGAGGTGATGCGCGGCAAGAAGCTGCGGCTGGGCTACCTGCGGCAGCACGATCCGTTCGTCGAAGGCGAAACGGTGCTCGATTTCCTCATGCGCGACAGCGGCGCGCCCGACTGGCAATGCGGCGAAATCGCGTGGCAATTCCAGTTGCCCGACGTGATGCTTCACCAGCCGGTGCGGTCGCTCTCCGGCGGTTGGCAGACTCGCGTCAAGCTGGCCGCCCTGCTGCTGCGCGATCCGAATCTGCTGATTCTGGACGAGCCGACGAACTTCCTCGATCTGCGCACGCAGATGCTGCTGGAAGAGTTCCTGCGCTCGTTCAAGGGCGGCATCTTGGTCGTCTCGCACGATCGGGCGTTTCTCAAGCGAACGTGTACGCACACGCTGGAGATGTCGCGCGGGCAGCTCGAAATGTTTCCCGGCGACGTCGACGCCTATTTGGAGAACGTCGATGAGCGCCGCGAGCACGACCGTCGCGTGAACGCAGCCATGATGACCAAACGCAAGCAGCTCGAAACGTTCATTGCCAAGAACCGAGCCAACGCCGCCACTGCCAGCCAGGCCAAGAGCAAGGCGAAGATGCTTGAAAAACTCACGCTGGTTGAAGTCGTCGGCGAGGAGGCGACCGTTCGGTTCAGCTTTCCCGACGTGCAGCCGCGGCAAGGCGCCGCCCTGCGAACCGAGCGGATGGCGATCGGCTATCCTGACCGAGACGTCGCCGAGGACGTGCAACTGGAGATCGTTCACGGCGAGCGGATCGGCGTGGTGGGCGACAACGGCCAAGGCAAGACGACGTTCCTGCGGACCATTTGCGGCTCGCTCGACCCTAAGGCGGGCGTTCTGAAGTGGGGCTACGGCTGCCAAGTGGGCGTGTACGCGCAGCATGTCTACACGACGCTGCCCGACGACAAGACGGTCGAAGATTATCTTTACTATCAGGCGGCGCCGGGGACCAACGGGCAGCAAATCAAGAACGTGGCCGGCAGCTTTCTGTTCAGCGGCGAGCTTATTGAGAAAAAGATCAAGGTGCTCAGCGGCGGCGAGCGGGCCCGGCTGGTGTTGGCGGGGCTGCTGCTTGAACAGCATAACGTGCTGGTGCTCGACGAGCCGGGCAACCATCTCGATGTGGAAACGGTCGAGGCTCTGGCGGAGGCGCTGAGGCGTTATCCGGGTACGGTAATCTTCACGAGCCACGATCGGCATTTCATGCAGCGCGTCGCCACGGCGGTGGTGGAGGTGGCCAGCGGCCGCGTCGCGAGCTACCCGGGCAGTTACGAGGACTACCTCTACCGCATCCGCAAGGAGCTGGAAGCCGGCCTGCGCGCCGAGCACGCCACCTACAACGCCGGCCACTGCACCAAGCCCGGCTCCCCAGGCGAGCCCGCTTCAGCGGTCGCGGCATTGGCGCCCGCGCGCAAGCTAAGCGGCCGCGAAGAGCGCGAACTCGAAAAGCGCATCCGCGCCCTCGAACGCAAGATCGCCAAGCTCGACGACGAGAAAAAAGAACTGAGCGCGAAACTGATGCAGGTGAGCGACGCCGCCGAATCGAAACGCATCCGCGATCAGCTAGCCGCGATGGCCGAGGAAGTGGCGGCGCTGGAACACGAGTGGCTGGAGGCGTCGGGGGACTTGGGCTGAGCCCTCGCGTTAATTGACGATGCCGCGAGCCTTCAGCCACGGCTCCAATTGCTCCGGCCACCTATCCGCCGGTCGGCCTTCGCGAAAGATGCCGAAGCCGTGGCCGCCGACTTCGTAGACGTGCATCTCCGCCGGCACGCCGTGGGCTACGAGCGCCTTGTAGAAGAACAAGCTGTTCTCGACGGGCACGGCTTTGTCGTCGCTAGCGTGAACGAGAAACGTCGGCGGCGTCTTATCGGTCACGCGGCGGTCGGTCGACCATGTCTCGGCAAGCCCCTCGCTTGCGTCTTCGCCAAGCAGATTCTTGCGCGACCCCCGATGCATCGCATCGCCTACCATGGTAATCACGGGGTAGACGAGCACCGCGAAGTCGGGGCGACTGCTTTGCTGCTGCGTCGGATCGTCGTCGTCATTTCCCTCATCGAACATCGTCGCGGCGGTCGAGGCGAGATGCCCGCCCGCGGAAAAGCCCATGACGCCCACTCGCTGCGGATCGACGCCCCACTGAACCGCACGGCTGCGGACGGTGCGAATCGCTTGCTTGGCTTCGTCCAGCGGCGCCGGCTGCTGATTCTTGCCGCCGCCGCAGCGGTAGCGCAGCACCACGGCGA
>JBGSYU010000204.1:0-5215 GCA_041750715.1 Lacipirellula sp. | reverse complement strand
GCAAAAGACTCCCGACCCCGCGGTTCACGGGACCTCATTGTCGCTGTCCGGCGTATCGCTGAACAGCTAGACTGGGAACCTCCCGCCCCTCTGCTTCGCACCGCCGATGTCTGACGCGCCTCATCCTGCCAGCGAGCGACTGAAACGGATCGCCGCCCGCGCGCGAACGTTGGCGATCGCCTACTTTCTGCTGCTATTTCTGGGAACGCATCTGCCGCCGGATAATTTGGAATCGGTCGCGTCGTTATCGGACAAATGGCTACACTTCGGCGGGTACGCGGTATTGACCGTGTGCGTCCTCGCCGGCTGGGAGCTGACCATCGGCACGCTACTGCCCAAGCATTATTTCGCGGTATGGCTAGCCGGAATTCTGTTCGGCGCGTTCGACGAAATTACGCAAACCCCGATGGGCCGCAACTGCGACGTCAACGATTGGATGGCCGACGTACTGGGAATCGTTTGCGGGCTGCTCGCGTATCGACTGGGCCGAGCCGTGGTGCTTCGAATCATTGCTTGGGCTTCGCCGTTGCCATGCGCAAATCATAAGAATTGAACCACGACGGCACGACGACACGACGAACACGACGGAAATGCAAATGACGAAATCCGAATGACGAATGTTTGAAGTGACGCCGGCAGGGGTTCTTGCATTCGTCATTCGTCATTCGAGCTTCGTCATTCATACGTCGTGTTCGTCGTGTCGTCGTGGTTAATTGCATTTAATAGTTGGGCGTCGGCGCTCGGTAGTCTTCCATGCGGATCGAGCGGAACCACTCGATGGTTTCGGCCAGGCCTTCGCGGAGTTTTACTTTCGGCTCCCAACCGAGCTTCGACGTGGCGAGCGTGACGTCGGGGCGCCGCCGCGTGGGGTCGTCGGCCGGAAGCGGCATTTCGACCAGCTTCGACTTGGCGCCGGTCAGTTCGATCACCAGCTCCGCGAGCTCGCGGATCGTGAACTCGCCTTGGTTGCCAAGATTCACCGGGCCGATAAAGTCGTCGGAGCCGTTCATCATGCGGATGATGCCATCGACGAGATCGTCGCGATAGCAGAAGCTGCGCGTCTGGGCGCCGTCGCCAAAGATGGTGACGTCTTCGCCGACGAGTGCCTGGCGGATGAAGTTCGACACGACGCGCCCGTCGTACGGATGCATCCGCGGGCCGTAGGTGTTGAAGATTCGCACGATGCGAACGTTCACCTTATTCATGCGGTGATAGTCGACGAACAGCGTCTCGGCGGCGCGTTTGCCTTCGTCGTAGCAAGCCCGCGGACCGATGGGGTTGACCGAGCCGCGATAGGTTTCGACCTGCGGGTGGACTTCGGGGTCGCCGTACACTTCGCTGGTGGAGGCCTGCAAGACTTTGGCCCGGCACCGCTTGGCCATGCCGAGCACGTTGATGGCTCCCAGCACCGACGTCTTCATCGTCTTGATGGGGTTGTATTGATAGTGCCCCGGCGCCGCGGGGCAGGCGAGATTGTAGATCTCGTCGACTTCGAGGTAGATCGGCACGGTGACGTCGTGGCGGATCAACTCGAAGTTCGGTTTGCCCAGCAGGTGCGCGACGTTCGACTTCTGGCTCGTGAAGAAGTTGTCGAGGCACAAGACGTCGTGGTCCTCGGCGACGAGCCGTTCGCAGAGGTGGGACCCGAGAAACCCCGCGCCGCCGGTGACGAGAATGCGTTTGATGCGTGACATGCAGTTCACTTGGATTGAATTGGTCGCCCGTTCACGTCAGTAATGTAACGAAGCCTGCCTGCTCGAAATGTCGAACGGCGGTGAGAGCTTCGGTAATTCCTCGATCCTGCATAACCTCGAATGAAATACAATCGGTTAGCGACCAGGATTTGTCGGGGCGACGAGAATACAAATCGAGGCCGCGATCGAAGAGCTCGTGACTCGCTTCGACGATGGCCAGCCCCGGTTGACTTCGAAGCTGTGCGAGCAACTCGAGGAAGACTACGCGTAGCTCTGGTACGCTTAAGGCGTCGGCGACCTCCGTGAGAACCCACTCGGTCGTTACGGTGCGTCCGAAATAGGAGTGCGAGAAGTCGAGAGCCTTCTCGTGCGCCGCATCGCGCTGGTTTACGAACGCGATGTAGTAATAGGAATCGGCAAAGAGCGCATTCATTGCCGTTTGGATTGTCCGTGCAGGTAGTGATCGTGGTTAATCGCCAGATCGGTTGGAAGTCCTTGTGCTTTGCCGGCAACCGACTTCAAACGCTCAAAAAGTGAGGGAAATTGCTCCTCCGATGCCGCTTGACTGTTCTCGGGCTGGATCGACACCGTAACCTTTGCGCCGTTCGGCAGCATTAGCGGGCCATTCAGCACGATCTGACCGTTTTCGACATGACCTACGACCGTCATGGCAGGGTTCCTGGATGAAAGCAGGCGAATCGTGACATTATAACATATCCTAGTCGAACGCCATTATGGGTCTTCGGTCCCAGATTTTCTCGATTGCGACCTACATCCGGGTTAGTCTTTTGCGATTGGCCTACCAGCCTTATTGAGGACCAGGCTGCCTTAACATCCTCGAAGTCGCCGTCAGATACCCGCGTACCACTCGTATCCTTGATCCTCCCAAGTGCCGCCTTTGCCGCCTTCGATGTGCGCGAAACTCTCCACCAGTTCGATCTGCATGACGTACTTGGCCATCTTATAGCCGAGCTGGCGCTCGATGCGCACTCGCAGCGGCGCCCCGTTGCCGATCGGCAGGGGCTGCCCGTTGAGCTCGTACGCGAGGATCGTCTGCGGATGGTCGGCTTCCTCCAGGTCGATGCTCTCGTAGTAGAGCGTCTTGCCGTCCAGCGAATCGGCGCAGCGGAAGACCATGTAGCGTGCCTGGGGCGAGCGGCCCGCGAGTTTCAGCACCGTGCTTAGCGGCACGCCTATCCACTTGCCGATCGCGCTCCAACCTTCCACGCAATCGTGGCGCGTGATCTGGGTGCGGGACGGGAGAGCGCGAAGTTCCTCCAGCGAAAGCTGAAGCGGCTTCTCGACGAGGCCGCCGACCTCCAGTCGGTAGTCGGCAAAGTTATTGGCGGCCAGAGCGAGGTAGGCCGCGGTCTGCGGGTCGGTCGATCCATTGGCGCGAAACACCGGTGCAATGGCCGACTCGGGATACTCGCGCGCCAGGGCATTGCGAGGCGTCAGCAACTTCTGGGTGGCTTCCGTCAGGGGCTCGGCGCCGTCGAGCGCCTTGGGAAACCAATGCGACCGCGAGAGGCTGTCGCAGCCGCCCAGCGACATCGCCCCGCCCGCCGCGAGCGCGCCACGCAGAAACTTCCTGCGGTCAGTGCTGGACATGATTCTGTTCCTTCGCCGGTAAAACGCGGAAGCGACCCGTGACCATCGAGCGGAGATTGTTAATCGCTCCCGTGACGAGCACTTCGAAGACGTGTACGAAGACAAAGGCGACCAGCGCGAACGTCAGGATGAAGTGGAGCGTACGCGCTGATTGACGCCCGCCGACGAGCCACAGGAAGGGGCCCAGCACCACGTCCATCCGCGGCGACATCGCCAGTCCCGTCAGCACGATCAGCGGAGCGAGAACGAAGACCACGACGAGGTAACTCGTTCGCTGCAAGATGTTGTAACTCGCCGCGGCTTCGCCCTGCGGGTGGCAAAGAAGCGCGTGGTCGACGATCGAACGACCGATCCCGCGCCAATCGCTGCGGGTGGGTACGAGGTCTCGCACCAAGTGCCCGCTCCAGAAGGCGTGGATGACGTAGAACAGTCCGGTTACGACGAACACCCACGCGAAGAAAAAGTGCCACCGCCGCCCCATGGCCAGCCACTGTGGGCCGGGAATGGTAAGCCAGGTGGGGAATCCCCGGGCGGTGAGCTGACCCGGAGCGTCGGCCGACGCGCCGAACACGCCCGTCGTATCGAATTCGTAACCGAGTATCCTCGTAGAACCGTTTAGGCGGCCCGCTTCATCCGTATGGGAACCCATGGCGAGCAGCGGCCGATCGAAGTGCGACTGTTCACCCCAGTAAAGCGCCGGATGGGCGTTGAAGATCTGAAAGCCGCTGAGCAACAGCACGAACATGCACAGGGCCGCGATCCAATGCGTGATGCGAACGACTAGCGTGTGGCGGAAACGGACTTGCCGCTGCGAATGAGTTTCGTCGACGCTCGACTGCAACTTGTCACCGTACTCGGTCATGGTGATCGCCGCCAATTTTCCCTGCGGATCAGTCGATCCAGCGATTCTCAATACAGACCGGCGTCGCTCCGCACTGGTAATTGTTCCCTGGAGGCCGCGCGCAGCGCTTCGCCCGCCGACCAGATCGCCGCCCCCAAGAACAAGAGATCCTTGGCGAGAAACTGCCCAGGCATCGGAGAGAGGAATGGGAACCCGTACTCGGCTTGCCACGCTCCAGGCGTGGTGAAAACGAAAGTCAACGTGATCGAGAACATTCCGGCCGCGCCGAGGCTTCCGACCGCAGACGCAAGCGGCGAGAAGCTGCGCAGGGCGATTAGCAGACCCAGTGTGATTTCCACCACGCCGATCAACTTGGCGAAGTTCTGCAAGCTCAGAACCTGATATCCCCAGGACATTAATGGACTATTCTCGACCAAAGGCTTGATGCCCTCGGCCTCGTAGGCGGTAAATTTCAGGGCGCCGACCCAGAGCAAGACCGCGACCAAGCCGTAGCGGAGAAGGCCCTGGCCAATTGCCGCGAGGGTTTGCCCGATGCTCGAGGACTCGAGTTGCGTTCGTTCCGCCACGTTCGTTCGTTCTGTGACTACGGATTGCGCCATTGTCCGCCTCCAGTATTGTTTGCTGTATGATCCCGATGATCCCGCGGCGACTCCACAAGTCGCCCTGTCGTCCTCGGAGGGCATATAATGTGCCACAAACAGGTACGGTTTGCCCTGAGACTGGCTAAGACCGACGGTGCCGTTGCTCCTTATCACTCGGTTGCCGTATAAGTTGGATCGTATCCGGTCGTCAACTTCGGGCCGGCATGACGCCACTTCGGCTCCTTGTTGGCCTTCCGCTGGGTAAAGGCGCGCAGCGCACGAATCAATGGGCCGTAAGCTCGAATGGCCGTGGACGAAGCGAAGGAGCCGGGCGGGGGATCCATGAAGGGCATGAACTTGTCGGGGAAGCCGGGCATCGTGCAGCCGATGCAGATGCCGCCGACGTTCGGGCAGCCGCCGATGCCGGCCATCCAGCCCCGCTTGGGCACATTGCAGTTGACGACCGG
>JBGSYU010000203.1:0-17178 GCA_041750715.1 Lacipirellula sp. | reverse complement strand
GCGCCAGGTCGGCGGCGGCGGCGACGGAGCGCGCCGCGCGGTTTGAAGACCTGTTTTTCGAATCCCGCTACAACGTCGCCAAATCGCGTTATCTCGCCGGCACAATCACGCCCGCCGCGGAGCGCGCCGAACACTTCCGCGCTGCCCGAACGAACATCGAGCAGATGACGAAGTTGTATCCCGAAATGGGCGGCCCCAAGTGGAAGGCCGCGTTTGCGGAATTACGGAAGCAAATTGACCAGGAGCTAGCAACCAAGTGAACCGGTTTCATCAACCCGTCGCTCGCCTACGCATTTCTCAACTGGCTTTGGCGCACTTTGCGGTCGTCGCGCTCGCGTCGACGGCCCTCGCCCAGAGTAGCGTTGACCGAATTCGACGGCAAAATGGCGTCGACAGCGGCAAAATCACTGCCATCACGCCCTTGGGCGTGACGATCAACAAAGGCGCCGTCCAGTCCACCGTCGCGTCCGAGGACATTGAAAGCATCTCGCTCGCCGGCGAGCCGACGGAGTTGACCTCCGCGCGCAACGCACTTCAAGCGGGCCGGCCGCAAGAAGCGCTCGACGCGCTCGCCAAGCTGCCCGCCGACGGCACGCGCCGCGAAGAAGTGGCCGCCGAAGTCGAGTTCTACACTGTGGCGGCCAAGGCCCAGCTCGCTCTGGCGGGTCAGGGCGCGCCCGAGGCGGCATCCACCGAGGTTCGCGGCTTTATCGCTCGGCGGAACAAGAGCTTTCACATTCCGCAGTCGATCGAGCTGCTGGGCGACCTGTTTACCGCAGCCAGGCAATACGGCAACGCCCGCACGGAATATGCAAAGCTGGCGAAAGCGCGATCGCCGTACTACGAACTGAAAAGCTCGCTGCTCTTAGGCCGGGCGTGGCAAGCGGAGGGCGATCACGCCAAAGCGCTGGCCCAGTTCGACAAGGTGCTCGCCTCCACGGAACGCACTCCGCTCATCGAGCCGTTGCGGCTAGCGGCGACGCTCGATCGGGCCGTCAGCCAGGCGACTGGCGGCAATGTGGAGGAATCGGCGGCGGCCATCGGCGAGATCATCGGCAAGGCCGACGCCGAGGACGGCAAGCTGCTCGCCCGCGCCTACAACGCACTAGGAGATTGCTACCTGAAAAGCGGCGACTCCCGCGCCGCGCTCTTCGCATTTCTCCACGTCGATCTCCTGCATCACCAGGACGCCGAGGCCCACGCGAAAGCCTTGCACGAACTCGTAAGCCTGTGGAAGATAGCTGGCCGAGAGACGCGGTCGCAGGAGGCCGCGCAGCAACTTGCCGAAAAGTATCCCAACAGTCGCTGGGCCAAACCGTAAATGATCGCTGGCGCGGTTGGAGAACGGCCGTCCGGCGTTTAGAGTGTAGCTGCGAGGCAACTGACAACCCGTTCCGTGACGGCGGCGACGTTCGTCCCCGTCAACATCCAGAATGCGAGACGACGTCCATGCGAACCCTTGGAACTTCGATCAACCGGACGTGGAACCCGCTGGCAATCTTGACGGTCGTTGGATTGCTGGTCACGGGTTGGGGCGTCAGCCCGCTCCGCGCCATTGCCCAAGAGGGCGAGCCTGCCGCCGATGCCGCGGCTGAACCAGAGGCGTCGCCGCCGGCGCCCGTCGATGACGGCAGTCTTAAGGATGCGGTGGGGCCTAGCGCGGCCGCCGCCCCGCAGGTTTCGTATCTGGCCTGGGTCGTCGACGCGATGGGGTGGCACTATACGATCGCCTTCCTGGCGATTTCCTTCGCGCTGGTGGCCTTGTTCGTCATGAACCTGCTGGCGGCGCGGCGGGAGAACGTCGTTCCGCCGGCGCTGGTCGAGGGATTCGAGCAGCACCTCAACGCCAAGCAATATCAGGAAGCCTACGATCTGGCCAAGGCCGACGATTCGTTCTTGGGCCATGTCCTGTCCGCCGGATTATCGCGAATTTCCGCCGGCTACAGCGAAGCGGTCGAGGCCATGCAGGAGGTTGGCGAAGAAGAGAATCTCCGCATGGAGCAGCGGCTTGGGTATCTCGCCCTCATCGGCACGATCAGCCCGATGATCGGCCTGCTGGGCACCGTGGAAGGCATGGTCGAGTCGTTCATGGTCATCGCCAACACGGCCACCGGCGCCCCCGACCCGCAGGAACTGGCGAAGGGCATCTCGAAGGCTCTGTTCACCACGCTCGTCGGGCTTTACCTCGCCATTCCCGCGCTGACCGCGTACCACATCATTCGCAATCGCGTCTCGCGGCTGGTGCTGGAAGTCGGCGTGGTGAGCGAAGGGATGATGCGCCGCTTCCGCAAGACGGGCGACAAGAAGGTTGAAGTGTAGCCGCAACCACACAGTTTTTTCACCACGACGACACGACGAATGCAATGAAGAGAAACAGAAATTAACAACTGCTGATGAGCGCTGATGGACGCAAACCAAATCACCTGCTTGCCTCGTTAGCGTCTATCAGCTTTCATCAGCGGTCTCAAACTTCCCCGTCTTCCGTCGTGTTCGTCGTGTCGTCGTGGTTTATTTCTTAGCAGGCAACCAGAAATGAGATTCGCATCCCGTCAAGCGCCGGGCGCCGAGCCGGATATGACGCCGATGATCGACATCGTGTTTCAGATGCTCGCCTTCTTCATGTTCACGATCAACCTCAGCACGAATGAGACGGATCAGCGCGTCACGCTGCCGGCGAGCGAGCTGGCCAAGCCGCCGGACGCCCCGTACGACCATCCGCTGACGATCCATCTCACCGAGAAGGGCGAATACATTTACGCCGGGGCGGCGCTGGCCAATCTGGCCGAGCTTCGTTCCGCCCTGCTCCGCGAGAAGCAGATTATCGAGCGTTACGCCGTCGAGAAGCTGGAGGACGTCACGATCGTCATCCGTGCGGACGAAGACGCCCAGACGGGCCTCGTGCAGGAGATCATCCAGCTCTGTCAGGAATTGCAGTTCGAGCGATTCGCCCTCCGCGGCAAGCAGAGCGAAGTCCGCACGGTGAGCCAATAACGACGAGCCGAGGCAAACCATGAAAATACGCCATAGCGAACATCGCGAGCAGGTGGCTCTGCAAATGACGCCGATGATCGACATCGTGTTTCAGCTCATGGTGTTCTTCGTCTTCACATTCAAGATTACGCTGCCCGAGGGCGACTTCAACGTGCGAATGCCCGCCGAGTCTGGCGTAGCCGCCGTGCCGAGTGAAACGCCGCTGCTGAAAGTTCGTCTGCGGGCCGACGAACATCGGAATCTCGCCGGCCTGGAACTGGGCGACGTCCAGATTACGGGAACCAACCCGTTTTTCGAGCTCCAGTCGAAGATTCGCGGCATGGCCGACGACTCCGCCGGACCCGGTTCAGTCGATCAAGAGGTCGAGATCGAGAGCGATTACAACCTCAAGTACCGCTACGTCATGAACGCCATGACGGCGATCACCGGCTACATCGACCCGGCGACTGGCGAGCGGCACAAGCTGATCGAAAAGGTGCGGTTCGCGCCGCTGTCCGCTCGCCGCGAATAAGCGAGCACTTCGTCATTCTGAGCGCAGCGAAGAATCTGGAACTTCTGCTGGCCCATGCGTCAGAGTCTTCGCTGCGCTCGGGATGACGATTTGTACCCGCTCCCGCTCACGCCCGGGGGTGAAACGACGCATGCACCCGCTTCAGCCGCGTGTGATCGACGTGCGTGTAAATCTGCGTGGTCGCGATACTGGCGTGCCCCAGCAGTTCCTGCACCTGACGCAGGTCGGCGCCGCCGGCCAGCAAGTGCGTGGCGAAACTATGCCGCAGCGAATGGGGGCTCACGTCGGGCGAGGCGCCGGCGCGCGCTGCGTAGCGTTTGATCAGCTCCCAAATGCGTTCGCGACGCAGTCGATCGCCGCGGCTGGAAAGCAGCAACCAATCCGGCGTGGGCGAGCGCCGCCCCGCAAGTTGGCCTCGCTCGTTCCGGAAGTAGCGCTCGACCGCCTCAACGGCGCGAACGCCCAGCGGGACCATCCGCTGTTTGTCGCCCTTGCCGCGGCAGATGCAATAGCGCTCCGGCAGATGCAAGTCTCGCAACCGCAGGTTCGATAGCTCCGACACGCGGCAGCCGGTCGCGTAGAGCAGCTCCAGCAGCGCCCGGTCTCGCAGCCAAAGCCCATCGGAGCGCCGCGGCGCCGCGAGCAATTGGTCGACCTGCTCGGCCGACATCACTTGCGGCACGCGCTGCCACAGCTTTTGTGAACCTAAGAGTTCCGCTTGGTTTTCCGCCAGCACGCCTTCGAGTTGCAGGTAGCGAAAGAACACCTTCAGCGACGCCACATGCCGGGTGACGCTCTTGGGCGCGAGCCCCTGCTCGGTCAGCCACGCCGGATAGCCCGCGAGTTCGCTAACTCGCAACTGGCCCAGTCGCCTGGCGCCGAGCCATGTGAAGAGCCTTTTCAGATCGCGCCCATACGCCGCCACGGTGTTGTCGGCGAGATGGCACTCCGTGCGAATGTAGCGGATAAACGATTCCTGCCACTGCGCGGCATCGTTCTGCGCAGCGGCGCGTCGCGGCTGGATCTTTTTTCGGATCGGTTTCAAACTACTCGCTCCGGGGTCGAACAACGCCTCCCTAAGTATCGACCAACCGGATGGCCTGGGCAGAACCGCAAACCCTGCGGTATCTTTGAGACCCATACCGTCCAGGACCGTTTGGGCAACCTTTGCCGGCGCCGATGGAAGAACCACGAAACACACGAAAACGGGAAGAAGGTTGAAAGCCACCGGCTCTGACGGGGACTCGCTCACGAATGACTTACCTGTCAACCGTCCCGCGGCAAAGCCGAGGGCTTATATTACTTTTCGTGTGTTTCGTGTGTTTCGTGTGTTTCGTGGTTAACTAATTCGCATTACCAAAAGCCGATCCGCGGATGCAAAACGTCGTCATCGAGCAGCCTTACGAGTTCGTTCCGCCGATCTATTCCAAGGTCTGGCCAGAGATACTGCGGTACTACATCCCCCACTGGATCCGCAAGACTTACGGCGTCCATTCGGTCGAAACTCGCAACGCCGAGCGACTGAAGGCGACCATCGACGCGGGCCACAGCGTGCTGATGGCGCCCAATCACAGCCGCATGTCCGATCCGCTGACGTTCGTCGAGCTGTCCCGCGTTATCAAGCGGGATTTGCACGCCATGGCCTCCTGGCACTTGTTCATGCAGAGCCGCCTGGAGCGGTTCATGCTTCGCCGAGTGGGCGCGTTCAGCGTGTACCGAGAAGGCGTCGATCGGCAAGCCATCAGCACGGCGGTCGATATTCTGGTCGAAGGCAAACGCCCGCTGATCGTCTTCGGCGAGGGCGCCATCTCGCGGCACAATGACGAACTGATGCCGATGATGGACGGCATGGCGTTCATCGCCCGCACCGCCGCGAAGCGCCGCGAGAAGATCCCCGGCGCCGGCGGCGTCGTCATTCACCCCGTGGCGATTCGCTACTTCTACCGCGGCGATCTCGAAGCGACCGTGACGCCTGTCCTCGACGAGATCGAAAGCCACTTTTCCTGGTATTCGCAGAAGGACAAACCGCTCATCCAGCGCCTCCGGCAGATCGGCCAGGCTCTGCTCTCGCTCAAAGAGATCGAGTACGTCGGCGGAGCCCGAACCGGCGACTTTTACGAACGCGTCGATAATCTGATCGAAGATGTGCTAACGAAGCTCGAAAAACGGTGGAACTTTCGCGAGCCGGCCGAAGGGGTGGTGGCCCGCGTCAAGAATCTGCGGATCGCGATTCTGCCCTTCCTGGTGGCGGCCAAAGACAATCCGAAAGAACGCCAAGAGCTGAGCAAACAGCTCGCGGCCTGTTACTACGTGCAGCAGATGTCGCACTACCCGCGGAACTACGTTCGTCAGTCTGAGAGGAACATCCCGGAGCACATCTTGGAAACTGTAGAGCGATTCGAGGAAGACTTTACCGACCGCGTTCGCGTCCATGGCCCGCTGCACGCGGTGGTGCAGGTGGGCGAGGCTATCGCGGTCGAAGGCCGCCGCGAACGCGGGGCGTGCGACCCGCTGATGGACGGCATTCGCATGCAATTGTCGAGCATGCTGAAGGCGTTGTCGGACGAGTCGCCGAGGGTTTGACGACGTGCCAAATATCTCGCAAATACGGCAGGCGATTGGCGGCGGACAAGTACGCGTCACCGATCACGCTGACGAGGAGATGGCGTCAGATCAACTGGGTTTAGATGATGTCTTCGCTTCGGTGTTAACCGGGGAAATCATCGAACAATACCCTACGGATTATCCTTTACCCAGTTGCCTGGTTTACGGACAATCAAAACCGGATGTCCACATTCATTCTGTTTGGGCCTATAATGATGCAACCGAGCGTGCCGTGCTTATGACGGTTTATCGTCCTGACCCCGACCGCTGGATTGGCTGGCGATCAAGGAAAAAGGCATGAACGTTTCCAATGAAATCTGTCCCCTTTGCGGCGGGCAGCTTGCCTCCAAACGGGTAGAGAAACTGCTGCGCGGCGGAGAAAACATGGCAGTGGCCTTCGCGACCGCCGACGTATGTCAGCGCTGCGGCGAGCGACTCTATTCGCCCGAGGCCGTGCGGTTCTTTGAGAAAACTCGCGCTCAACTCGCCAACCGAGAAACCACCGGGTTTGTCCCGCTAGGAAAGTCCTTCGAAGTCACGGACGTGCCGAACGCGCCTGCGGTTCCTTAAAGTGGCGCAGCTTGAACATATTGGTCTAATGCGACGTGCCTAGCGTTGTCTTGCAACTATCCGAGTTATCCAATGGCCAGGAGGCCGACTTCTTTGCATTGCTCTCCGCTAAAGAAGAAGCGACCACGCGCGACGGCAAACCCTACTTTCGCGTGACCTTTCGCGACGCCGGCCGCGAGGTGAACTTTCCCATCTGGAGCGACGCGCCACACGCCGCCGCATGCCGCGATGAATGGTCGGTCGGCACGTTTTACAAAATGCGGGCTGCGTACCGCGAAACCAACTACGGTCCGCAGTTGGAAATCCGCCGCATCCGCCCCGTTGCCGACGAGGACCGGGCCCATGGCTTCGATGCGTCGATGTGCTTGCCGAAGGCGGAGCGAGACGCCGGCGAAATGTTCGATGAGCTGCGGGCACTGGTCGTCGAGAACGTCAAAGATACGTCGGTTGTTACGCTGGTTGCGGCGATTCTCGATGAGCACCGCGACATCCTGCTGAAGCTCCCGGCGGCCACTCACAACCATCACGCCTACGCCGGCGGATTTTTGGAGCATGTGCTGAGCGTCGCCAAAACCTGCGTTTACTTTGCCGAGAAGTACGCCGATATGTTCCCAGCGCTCGAACCGCCGCTCGATAAGGACCTGGTCATCGCCGGCGGCGTGCTGCACGATATCGGCAAGGTCCGCGAGTTGTCGTTGACCGCCACCGGCGCGGAATACTCCGTTTCCGGCGTGCTCATCGGCCACATGCTGCAAGGCCGCGACATTCTGCGCGAAGCAGCGACGAAACATCCAATCGACGACGACAAGCTCCTCCGCCTGGAACACATCATCATCTCGCACCAACGGCTACCCGAGTGGGGCGCCCCCAAGCCGCCGATGACGCCCGAGGCCCTGCTGGTCCACTACGCCGACGACTGCGATGCAAAGCTGCAAATGATGATGGCGGCGATCGCCTCCGAGCAATCCGGGCCGCTGACGAGCAGCCGCAATCCGCTACGGCAGCGACTGTATCGCGGGGCGCTGTTGGTCGCGGAGCCGGGCGCCGGGGTCGAGGACGACCCGGCTCGCTCGGATTCGCAGCGGGCGACCGATCATTCGCAACGGCTGACAGATCACTAGGCGTACGGTCATCCGCAGCGAGCAACTTGTCATTCTGAGCGCAGCGAAGAATCTGGCCCTGTCACGACGCTAGATTCTTCGCTCCGCTCAGAATGACTTGGGGCGGCGTCTCAACCGCCATCCGTCTCGAAATCGAGCCGGATCACTTCCAGCTCGCCGCCGAGCATCGACGGGCCGCGGCGGGCGGTCACCTGCACGTCGTCCGTCACGCCGATCGTATCGCCGTCGCTGAGCACCTTGCGATTGTCGAGCATGTAGTGGGCGATGTTGTACGCCAGATCGAGCAACTCCTGCGGCGACCCTTCGTAGCGCGAGACCTCTAGCTCGGTACGCCCCAACGATTCAAGGCCGGTGGTGTAGAGTCGATACGCGCCAGCCTCAATCTGCTCGATGCGAAAGTCGATCCACAGAAACAGCGGTAGATTGTCGCTGCGCATCTGCACCGCCTGGTCGATGAACGCCTCGGGCGAATGCACCAATCGGCCCGGGCCCCAGAAGACGCCGACGCTCGGCGCAACTGCGGCGATCGACGCCGTGAGCCGCGTGAGCGATTCGGCCTTCTTCACCGCCGCGCCGCCTTCGTCGATGAGCGTCACCAAGAGGTGCGCATGATGGCGCCGAAATGCGCTGGCCGCGTCGGGCCAGTACCAAGCGGTGGCGGCGGGGCCTTCCAACTGCGACGCGGGAATCGGCTGTGGAACGAGCGTCACCGCCGCGGTGAGCTCGCCGATCGTGAGGGTGAGCAGCTTGTCGGTGGAGGCGGCTGGCGTCGGTGGCTGGAAGTTTGGAAAGTGCTCGCGGTGCCAGGTCGCAATGGCGTCGAACGATGGCGTTTGGGACCGTTCCAGGGCGACCAGCGCCAACCATCGCAGCGGATGACTCATGAGGCCTCCCGACGCTGAGCCTGCACCACTCGGGGGAGGCTGGCAAGATCCTTCTGCGTCGGTCGCCGCTCGAGTTGCGGCGCGGCATCCAGCAGCGTTTCGACGCGATCCACGATAGTCGGACCAATTTCAATCAGCAACCAACCCGCAGGCGCCAGACGCTCAGCGGCCTGCACGATGAGTCTCTCGATAACGTCCGTTCCCTCGGCGCCGCCATCGAGAGCGACCGCCGGCTCATAGTGGCGAACATCGGCGGCAAGCCCGGTCATCTCGGCGGAGGTGACGTACGGCGGGTTACTGACGATCAAGTCGAACTTTCTCTCCACCGCGACATTCGTGAGTAGGTCGCCTTCAACCCATTCGACGCGGTCAGCAACGCCGTGTCGCACTGCATTTCGCCGCGCCACGGCGATGGCCGCGGGGCTAACGTCGATAGCAGTGACGCGCGCCGCCGGAACTCGCTTGGCGAACGTCACCGCCAGGATGCCGCTGCCCGTGCCGACGTCGGCCAACTGAATTCCGTCCTGTCGCTCGCCGAGCGGCAGTTGCTTGGCAAGATCGAGAGCGCGGACCACCAGCAGTTCCGTTTCGGGGCGCGGAATGAGCACGTCGGGCGTCACCTCGAACGGCAACGAAAAGAATTCTCGCTGCCCGACGATATAGGCGACTGGCTTGCCAATGGATCGCTGCTTGACGAGCTCGCGGAACCGCTGTCGGAGGTCGTCAGTCGCGGGCTCTTCAAACGCGGTGTACAGCTCAATCCGCTTGCAACCGCGAACGTGGGCCAGCAACACTTCCGCATCCAGCCGCGGGCTTTCGGCCCCCTTTTCGCGCAGATAGTCCGTCGTCCAAGTTAGCAACCGGCCGATCGTCCAAGGCAATTCAGACATTGCAAATTGCAAATTGAAAAATGCAAATTGTGAATTGAGTGACAAACTCCGCAATTTGCAATTTGCAATTTGCAATTCTCAATTTGCAATCTCGATTACTCCGCGGCAAACGCATCTCGCAGTTGTTGGCGATCGTATTCGATCAGCGCGTCGGTAACCGGCTGGAGGTTGCCGGCGATGATCTGGTCGAGTTTGTACAGCGTCAGGCCGATGCGGTGGTCGGTCACTCGGTTGTCGGGGAAATTGTAGGTGCGAATCCGCTGGCTGCGGTCGCCGCTGCCGACCAGCGTCTTTCGCTCCTCGGAGCGCTTCTTATCCTCGGCCTCGCGCTTCGCCTCGTAGACGCGCGCCTTAAGCACGCGAAGCGCCTTGGCGATGTTTTTATGCTGGCTCTTTTCGTCCTGGCACTGCACGACGATGCCGGTTTCGTAGTGGGTGAGTCGCACCGCCGATTCCGTCTTGTTGACGTGCTGCCCGCCGGGGCCGCTGGCGCAAAACTTGTCGAGCCGGTAGTCCTCGGTCTTGATGTTGACCTCGACGTCTTCCGGCTCGGGCATCACCGCTACCGTGGCCGCCGAGGTGTGGATGCGGCCCTGGGTCTCGGTGGTAGGAACCCGCTGCACCCGATGGCCGCCGCTTTCGTACTGAAGCTCGCGGTAGACGCCTTCGCCTTCGAGCGACAACGAAATTTCCTTGAAGCCGCCAAGCTCCGTGGCGCTGTGATCCAGCACTTCAATCTTCCACCGCTTCGACTCCGCATGCCGCTTGTACATTTCGTACAAGTCGCGGGCGAACAGCGCCGCCTCGTCCCCGCCGGTGCCGCCGCGGATTTCCACGACGCAGCGAGTGCGACTGGCGTCGGCGCCGCCGATCGTGAGCGCGAGCAACTCGTTCCAAAGCACTTCGCGAGCGTCGATCAACTCCGGCAACTCAAGCTGCGCCAGCTCGCGCATGTCGGGGTCGTCGCCCTCGACCATCTCGCGGGCCTCGGTGATCTGAGCGTTCAGCTCCTTGAACTTCCGATATTTCGTGGCGAGCCGATTGAGCGAGCCGTGCTCGCGAATGGCTGCGGTGAGCTTGCTGGAATCGGCCAGCAGTTCTGGGTCGACGAGCTGACGCTCAAGCTCCTCGAAACGCGCCAGACTTTTTTCGAGGAGATCGCGCATGGGAAGAAGGTTCGAGGCTTGAGACGTGAGGCTTGAGGAATTGGAGGTGCGCCAAAGAGCAGGTGCTCGGCGTCCACATCCCGGCGAGCCCTCCCCCATTAGGGGAGGGAGTACTCCTCAAGCTACTTCTCCGCCTTGGCCTTCTTGTCCGCGCCGGGCTTGGCGGCGCCGAGGCTGGCGTAGCCGGCTTTCGCGAACTTGTTCTTAAACTTCTCAATCCGCCCGGCCGTGTCGACGAACTTCAGCTTGCCCGTGTAGAAGGGGTGGCAGGCGCTGCAAATATCGAGCTTCAGCTCCTTGCGCGTGCTGCGGGTCGTGAAGCTGGTGCCGCAGCCGCAGGTGACTTGCGTGACGTAGTACTGGGGATGGATATCGGCTTGCATGGCGACGTTTCCTGTTCGGTATCGAATCCAGGATTTTATCGGGGAAATCGCAGTCGAACAAGGGCTGCTTGAGGCGGTCACGCCGCGGGCTAACCCCCCGCGGCTGTCAGTAGCGGCTATTCCGCGGGACTCTGAGCACCCGCGGCAGCTTTCGTAGCGGCCGCCTCTGCCAGTCGGCGGGCGCGGACCAGGTTCCCATGCCGCTGGGGGGCGTCGGCTGGGTCGGCCTGCAGGAGCTTCACGGCCTCTTCCAGATTTCCCATCGCCTCCTGGGTGCGCGCCAGGTTGTATCGGGCGCCGTTGGCCCAGCGTCCCTGGCTGGCCCGGTCGAGCGTGAGGTCGCCCAGCCAGGTGAGCGCCACGGGGTAGTTGCCGCGGTCGTAGCTCAGCAGACCCAGCCAATAGCTGGCGGCCGCCTTGGCCGCGGCGTAAACGGTTCGCTTGTTGAGGTCCAGCTTCACCAACTCGGAATTCGGCGGACGTACGCTCCGAGCTTGGTACAGTTTGAGCGCGTCTTGATGGCCCTGCCGCGCTTCGGCCAGCGGGTCGTTTCGCTCTTCTGAGCGGACGTCCTTGTTGCCCTGAAAATGGAGTACGCGGGCCTTCCACAGCAACGGCCGTTCGGCCAGCGGCGCAAACTCGGCCGCGGCGCGGCGCCGCGATTCGATGCCGATCGTCTGCTCGCGGGCCATCGCTTCGAACGGAACGGGCCATAATTCGACCTGCTTGATTTGCGGATGCTTGGCGAGTTTTTCGGCGAGCGGTCCCAGGTCGACCGCCAACTTCACGAAGTCCTCGCCTTCGAGGGCGCCTTCCAAGAGGGCGCTGCGGCGAGAGAGCTGCAGCGGCGTGGCGACCGCGAACGCTTCCACTTGCTCGAGTTGATCGGCGGTCAACGGATAGTTCAGATCGTCGTTGGCGTCGAGCTGCCGGAGCAACGCGTCGTCCTCGGACGCCTCGGCAAGAGTACCGGCAGGGGCCTTTCCTGGAATTGGCAGGCCGAGCTGCGGATCGAAGAGCAGCAGTTGGTCGTCGACGAGCGCCGCGGTAAGGAGCGGCGATTTCGCCGGATCGCCTTCGCCCTGCGGTCGAATCAGAACGGCATCAATCCGTTGCTGCCTGCAAAGCTCGACGAAAACCCACGCGCGCTGAGCGGCGCTGCCGTGGCCGTACACCAGGGCCTGCCACGGGTGGTGAATGTTCTCCGACGCCTGCGGATTCGGCGGATCGAGTTGGATATTTCGCACCGTCCAGTCGAAGAGCGCCGCCGCCACGTCGGCGTCGCTGGTGGCGCTGGCGCGAGCCCATTGCGATATATCGCGGAGCCAAACCGCTTGGGCGAGCAGCCGGCCTTCGCCGTCGGCGAACGCCCCGTCGCGCATGTTCTCCGGCGCGATCGCCTCGCTCACGCCCTTGGCGTTGCGAACCTCGGCGGGCAGGCCGGCAAGCAGCGGATTGGGTTTCCAGGCGTCGTCCGCGGTGCGCTCGTGGCGAACCCACTGATTCGCCCGCTCCACCACTTGCTGCAACGCGCCCACGTCCGGCGCCGGCTCCCAACCGACGGGCGGTCGTCGCAAATTCACATAGCGGTTCAGCGCCGAACGAATCGCATCCATCCGCTTGTCGGAGTACCGCCAAATTTCGATCCGCTGCGGGACCGTCGCGGGCGAGTCGAGTCCCCCCTCGATGATGAGCGCGTTCTCCGGGTCCCGAGCGTCGAGACGCCGCACCCGCAGTTCCAGCGCGGTCCGTTGCTCGATGCCGCGCTCCGCCGTCTCCTCGTCGAGGTTGACGTAATAGCGAACGATGTCGCCCGGCTGCACGTCGAGCGACCGAAAGTTGGCGTTGCCGCTTTCGGCCAGCAGGTAGTTGAATGATCCATCGGGGTTGTTGGGGTTTTCAATGCAGGCCGCCAATACTTCCTTGCCGTCGGCGCTGCTGGACGCGGTGAGGATGGGCTGGGCTGGCTGCAGTTCGAGGTCGACGTTGCCGGCCAGATCGTTGAGCGTGGCTGCGACGCTGCGGAGATAGACGCCGCCGTCGTTGGCGCTGGCGCCGAGCGCGCGGCTGCGGCGGCTTTCGACGCGGCCTTCGCCGCAACTCGAAAGACTCGCGATCGCAACCGTGGCCAGGCCGAGGGCGGCGATGTGGACGGTGCGTTTACTGTTCGGTGGGGTTGGCATGTTCGGGAAGCGCTCGGCTAGCGCCTCGCGGCTAACAATTGTTGGATCGCGTCAGTGGGTTGCTATAGTGCGGCGGCGCGGATCGCCAGCAGTCGCCGCAAGAGCGATTCTATCTGGTCCAACGGAACCATGTTGGCGCCGTCGCTGGGGGACTTATCGGGGTCGGGATGCGTTTCACTGAATAGGCCGTCGACGCCCTGCGCCATCGCCGCGCGGGCCAGCGGCTCGACCATCGCCCGGTTGCCGCCGGTCGTGTCGCCGAGACCGCCGGGTTCCTGGACGCTATGGGTCGCGTCGAATACCACGGGACAACCGAGCGCCTTCATCTGCGGGATCGAACGCATGTCGTTCACCAGCCGGCCGTAGCCGAAAAACGTGCCGCGTTCGCAGAGCAACACGTTCTCGCAGCCGCTCTCGCCCAGTTTTTTCACGACATGTCGCATGTCGCCGGGGGCCATGAACTGGCCCTTCTTCACATGGACGGCTTTGCCCGTGCGAGCGGCGGCGATGAGCAAGTCGGTCTGTCGAGCCAGGAATGCGGGAATCTGGAGCACGTCGCAAACTTCGCCGGCGGGGGCGGCTTGCGAGGGTTCGTGAATGTCGGTCGTTACGGGCAGCCCCGTCGCAGCGTGAATGTCGGCGAGCATCTGCAATCCGGCCTGAAGGCCCGGGCCGCGATAGGAGCTGACGCTGGTGCGATTGGCCTTGTCGAAGGACGCCTTAAACACCAACTGCACCGGCAACTTGGCGGCGATCCGCTGGAGCTCGCGGGCGATTTCTAGCGCCAACGGCAGATCTTCGAGGACGCACGGCCCGGCGATCCACAGCAGCGGCTGCCCGTCGCCGCAACGGTAGGGTCCAACTCGGGCGGGATTCTGAGGCACGGGGGGCGATTCCTTGCGGACGGGCTCGACGGGCCAGCTTGGGAGGACCAACGTGGGCGAGCGTGGCAATATAGCGGTGATTCTCTGTACGGTCAGGACCGGACGCGGGTTTGCAGAATGGCGGGAGGCACGTTCATGGCCGACGGGCGAGTCTCATTGCGAGACGCATTGGCGCTAATCTTGCGAACGAAAAGTGGGATCTGGAGGCCGCTGCGGCGAATCGCGGCAGTTTGCGCGAGAGGACCGTAGCGTTATTGCGTGTTGATCGTTGCCTTCGCCACCTGCGAGCGGCTTAGAAAAATGCGAATCGTCTCACACTAAAGCCCTGCAATGGAACGACTTGCGAGTGAGGATCTAGCGTCCTAATCGACCTGACCGAAATTGCTGGCACGCCAACTGCTTACGTTAGGAGCGTCGGCAACGCGGAAGCTTTCCGCGAAGTCGACCCAATTCTACTGGCCCGCGGGCTCGGACGAAGTTTGGCGCGTCGGTTCACTTGCCCCTGACCGATTCGTTAAGTCAAAGTGATCTTTGGCTCGTCCGAGACCCGCTTTTTTCATTAGCCCCCGGTCAATGACCGGGGGCTAATTTATTTGGCGGAGGCCGCTTTCCAGCCGGCGACGGTCGCATCAAAGTTGCCCGCCCCCTCGGCTAGAAAGCTGACTCCTTCACGCCGGCCGATGCGTTCGAAGTCGGCGACCGCCTGGCCGTACTCGTCGCCGACGAAGGCCTTGCCGCGGGCGCCCTTCAAGTACAGGAGCGGCAACTCCGCGCGCTCAACCTTTCGCAACGACGCATCATCCCCTGCCGACGCCGCTTTTGCCCGCGCTAGAATCTCGGTCGCCTTATCGAGAAACTCCTTAGTGAAGAACGCCGACTCCATGGGATAGCGAATTCCCAGCGGCGGGGCTGCGAACGCGGCGGCGTGCTCCGCCTTCCACGAATCGAGCAACGCCTCGTACTCGATGAGCATCGGTGCAGCGGCGCCGTAATGTCCCCAGATGAAATCAGCGACTAGCGCCTGCTCATCACGCGACGGATCCCACAGCAACTTGCTGGTCACCCACGCCTTTAACTCGTCGCGTTCGGCGGGCCCTTGGTAACCGCCCTGGAGCATCACGCCCTCGGCTTTGTTCTGCGCCCAGAAGCGGATATTCGCTGCCATCACGTCGATGTTGGGCATCGGCGCCAGGTAGTGGCTGAAGTTGACGTTGTAATCCCACATGTAGATGCGGTCGTGAGCCGCCGCCCAGGCCGCGGCGATCGCCGCCGCCGGGCACTGGGCGGCTGGCGTGAACGGTTTTCTCCACGCGCCGACCAAATCATTGCAGAAGCGAATGGCTACGTTCTCGCGCGGCCGCATCGTTTTGGGGACCTGGATGGTTTCTAGATAGGCGAGCGTGTCGATAGTGACGTGCGGATACGCCTTCTCGACGGCCTCGGCAATTCCGTTCACCAGCACGAGCTGGCAGGCCATATCGCCGCCCTCCGCATCGCGGAGCTTCTTGCACCGCTCGCAATGGCAAATCTGATCGCCAAAGTTGTCGTTCTTCGAGACGCTGATGATCTCCGCGTGCGGATTGTTCTTGAGGGCTTCGAGCACGGTCGCGGTGGCGATCTTCAGCACCTCGGGATCGGTCGCACAGACCTGGTTCTGCGCACGCTGCCCGGTGGCAGTCAGATAGAAGTATTCGGGGTGCTCGGCAAAATATTTCGCCGCCGGCACGAGCGCGGCGGCGGTGTGAACGAACATGCCGCCGTAGTCGATGCGTCCTCCTTGCTCTTCCGGCACGGCCGCCTTGGGCGCGTTCGTGCGATTACGCAGCGACCAAATTGGATCGAAGGCGACTTGGTAATAAGGATCGCGAAGGCGTAGCTGCGGGGCGTACTGGCGTGCGACCGGCTGCACCGCGAGGGCGTCGAGTTTCTTCCCGTCGGTCGTGGGGAGCTTGATCGACTCGTTCGTGTAAAACCGGCAGCCGAGGTCCTCTTCCAACAGCGCGAACACCGCGTTCATCACGCCGCGACCTGTGCCGCCGGCGAGAATCAGCGCATCTCCCTCCACCGCAATGCGGTAACCCTCCGCGCCGAGACCTTCTTCGGTGACGATGCGGATGGGATGGGGCGCGACGTTGTCGGGCGCGGTGATCTCGGGGCTGACGCCCGTTATCTCCTTGATCCAGTGCTGAAGTTCCTTTGCGGCACTGTTTTCGACGGCCGCCGCATCGTGATTAACGACAATCGTGCTGACGGCCTTCCCGGCCTCAACGAACTTAAACTCGCCGGCCGGCGCGCCCTCCGGCTTGAGGGCGTTTCGCCATTGGGCGTTCACGCTGCTAGAAGCGCTCAGCAGCAAGCTGCTGACGACCATCGCGCGCATAACGGCGACGAGTGAAGGGAAGTTAACCGGTATTTGCATGCTATCCTCGTGGGCGGTACGGCTTCACGCGCCGACCCCACACCGGGCCCGGCCGCTCTGAGTGGTAAGGCCGTAGCTGCCGGCGGGCAAGGTTCCGCATCTCGTCGGGAATCTCCGACTCGCGAAATTCGCCGCCGTTCGCCGCCGCCACCTCCGCCAGATTGCGGCGGCCCGCGACGCTGCCGCCCATGCCGACGGCGAAAGTGTGAATGGGAAAATCGCGGGTTTCGCCGCTCAGGAGAAAGCGAATCGTTTTATTGCCTTGGATGCGGCCGTCGCTCAGGAGAAAGACCGTATCGGGATCAATCATCGCCGCGGCGGCGATCGCTTCATCCACGGAATCGCCATAGCAAAGCTCGACCGAATCGAGCCAGCGCGCGAGCATCCGCTTGTTGGCTTTCGTGGGACGAACGTAACGATCCACCGGGTCAGGATAGAACAACGGGTAGAGCATATCGCTGTGGAAGATCACGTAAAACTCTTGGTCGTCGCGGAGCGAGTCGACGCACCGCAGCAACTCGGCGATCACCGTTTCGAGCCGGCCGCCCTGCATGCTGCCGGAGTTGTCGAGG
>JBGSYU010000202.1:0-27674 GCA_041750715.1 Lacipirellula sp. | reverse complement strand
ATCCGCAAAGATGGCCGCGATCGACTTACCGGCGCACAGCTCCACCTCAACGTCGGCATCGACCCAATCCCACCCCAGCCGCACCGCCACCCGCTGGGCGACGGTCGTCTTGCCCGTGCCGCGATAGCCAATCAGCGCGATCGAATGTGCGTCCATGCTTTGATCAAAACTTGACCGGTCCGATCGTCCGCTTCACGACTTCGCGCATCCGGTCCGCCGACGCCTCGACGCCCGTGAACACTTTGAACTGCAGCATCGCCTGCCGCACGAACATCTCGACGCCGGTGATCGTCGCGCAGTTCCGCGAGCGGGCGTCTTTAATCAGCAGCGTCGACTCGGGGTTGTACACCGTGTCGAACACGAACATCGCCGGCTTGAGAAACGTCTTGTGGATCGGCGATTCGTCGACGTTGGGGTGCATGCCGATGGGCGTGCAATTGACGATAATATCGACGTTGCCGCGGTGGCGAAGCTCCCAATCGACCGCTTTGGCCTCGAAGGCATTGGCAAGTCGCTCGGCCCGGGTGAGCGTCCGCGAGGCGATGGTGGCGATCGCGCCGCGCTTTCGCAGGCCGTAAACAATCGGCCGGGCCACGCCGCCGGCGCCCAGCACCAGCACCCGCTTGTTCTGGAGCGGACTAGGGTCGGCGCCGATGTCGCCCAGCGTGTACTCCAGGCAATCCATCGCCGCGTTGTAATCGGAGTTATAGCCGATCACTTCCGATTCGCGGAATACGACCGTGTTGACAGCTGCAATGCTCTTCACGGCCGGGTCGACCTTCGTAAGATGCCGGGCGATCGCTTCCTTATGCGGAATTGTCACGCTCAGACCCTTGATTCCCATTCGAGGCGCGTCTTCCATGAATTGCGCCAGCGCATCCGCCGGCACGCGGAACGGCACATACACCGCGTCGATGCCGCGGTGCTCGAACGAATCGTTGTGAACGTGGGGACTGAGGCTGTGGCCCACCGGGTCGGCGATCACGCCGTACACCGTCGTGTTCGCCCCGATCCGCTCGTACCGATAAATGTCGTTCATCTGTTTGAAGCTGAGTTGCCCCGGGGCGAGGGTCCGCTCGTGATGAAACGTCGCGTAGGTGAACGGGGCGCCGAACTTGCCGGCGAGAATCCGCGAGGGCGTGCCGACGTCGCCCATGCACATGCCGACCGTCGGAATCTCGCTCTGCTGCATCATCTCGAGCATCCGCACGTTGTCGTGCGGCACGTTCGCCATGGCGGCGATCTTGATGACATCGGGGTCGTGCCGCTGCATGCGGTCGTGAACGTCGCGGAGGTCGTCGGGCGTCTTGCGGAAGTTGTGGTAGCTGATAATTCGCTTCGTGCGGCCGAACCGCGGAATCTGGCCGGCGACGTCCTCTTCGAGATCGACGTAGTCGACCCCCTCGGCGATCGCTTCGCGCAAAAGCAGCAGCCGCGCTTCCTCCGATGACGGCCACTTGCCGCCGTCCTCTTTGCGGCGACAGGTGATGATCACCTGACAGCCCTCGGGCCGCTCCGCCATCAACCGCTTGATATTCACGCGGCCGGCAACGTAGTCGAGGCGCAGCTCGACCATCTTGGCGCCTTGCTCGGCAAGGTGCTGATGCTCGGCCATGATGTGTTTATGGCGACTACGGCCAATGGCGACGCAGATCATACTTCTCTCGAAGAAGAATCCTTCCACGGAGAGCACAGAGGACACGGAGAAAGAAAAGAGATGAATTACTGGACGTCTCTTCTTCCCTCTGTGTTCTCTGCGTTCTCCGTGGTTAAGCTATTTGTAGAATGGCTGGACGAACAAATCCATTGTGATACAGTCTGCCCCGTCGATCAAATGCGTTTGAATTGCCGGTCGAGTTGCTCCCGCGTGAAGACCAGCGCCGTGGGCCGACCGTGCGGGCAGTGGTGGTGATCTTGGGCCAGGCCGCGCTGCTCCAGCAGGGCGTCGATCTCCTGCGGCGTGAGCCGGTCGCCGTATTTCACCGCCGCTTTGCAAGCGATCATGTGCAGCAATTCGTCCAGCACGTCCCGCGACTGGGGCGGCTTGCCTTCGGTGAGAAGCTGCTCGACCAGACTGCGGAGCACTTCGCCGGGCGGCAGGTTCGCTAGCATGGCCGGATACGCGGAAATGAGCACCGTCTCGCCGCCGAACGATTCGACCTCCATGCCAAGCTGAGCGAGCACGTCGCGATTCTGTAGCGCCGCGGCCGCTTCGCTCGCCGCCATGTCGATCGGCTCGGGCACCAAGAGCCGCTGGCTTTCGATGGCGCCGGAGAGGACCCGTTCGCGCAGGGCCTCGTACAGAATGCGCTCGTGCAGCGCGTGCTGGTCGATAACTTCCAGGCCGTCGTCGGTTTCGGCGACCAGATAGCGATTGTGAATCTGCAGCGCCCGCGGCGGACGCGACGAGCGAGACGCATCGTGAGCAACGTCGAAGCGAGCGGCGACCGCATCGACTCCGCTTGCGTCTTCGCTGGCGCCAACGTCGCGGACAGCTCGAACGCCAGCCGCGCCGTTTCCACGCCCCACCAACGGCGGCAGATCGACGCGATGGAGTTGCAAGGCGTCCGCCCGCTCGCCAAACGGAAACGCGCTGGCGAAGTCGCGTCCGGGACTGTCGTCGCTACTGGCCGGACCCAACTGCCGCTTCGCCCACTCCCACAAGTCTTGCGTCGGTGAGACCGTGGCGGCCAGCGCGTCGTCGTCCCCGAAGCCGCCCGCCGCGTGCGGCGGCACCGTCGCGCGAGCGATCAAATCGGTCGACAGGAACTTCGTGCGCAGCGTCCCCAGCAGTTGGCTGTAAATCCGCCCGCCGTCCTGAAAGCGGACTTCCAATTTCGTGGGATGCACGTTCACGTCGACCGCCGCGGGAGGCATCTTGAGGTGCAAAAAACACACGGGGAAGCGCCCCGTAAGCAGTAGCCCGCGATACGCCTCGCCGAGGGCGTGCTGCAACGAGCGATCGCGAATAAAGCGGCCGTTGAGAAACAGGTATTGCATCCGATTGTTCGGCCGGCTGTACGAGGGATTCGCCACGGCGCCGGACAAGTGCAGCTCGCCGTCCACGCTGTCGATCGAAATCAACCCCTCGGCCAGCTCCGCCCCGAACAGCGCGGTAATTCGTTGGCTCGCGTCGCCCGGCGGCAGGTCGTGAATCAACCGCCCGCCGTGCGACAGCGTGAAATGCACCTGCGGGTGGGCGAGCGCCAGCCGCGACACCGCCTCGGTGAGGTGCCCCATCTCGGTCTGCGTGGTTCGCAAGAACTTTTGCCGCACCGGCGTGTTGAAGAACAAGTTGCGCACTTCCACCGCGGTTCCGCACGGACCGCCCGCCGGCCGCAACGGCTCCGCGCACCCCCCGACCACCTCAAGCTCCATGGCGAGGTCCGCTTCAGCGGTCCGGCTGCGAAACACCACTCGGCTGACCGCCGCGATCGACGCCAGCGCCTCGCCCCGGAAGCCCAGCGTGCCCACGCGAAACAAATCGTCGGCATCGAGAATTTTACTGGTGGCATGGCTCGCCAGCGCCAGTTCCAATTGCTCTGCGGCGACGCCGCAGCCGTCGTCGACCACGCGAATCAACTCGATGCCGCCCTGCTCGACCGTCACGTCGATCCGACGCGCACCAGCATCGAGCGAGTTTTCGACCAGCTCCTTGACGACGCTCGCCGGCCGCTCGATCACCTCGCCGGCCGCGATCTTGTTGACGACGCTGGGCGGCAGCTGGCGAATCGTAGGCATTGAAGAATATTAGCCGCAAAAAGCCACAAAGTGCGCAAAAAAAGAAAAGCCGGACGCCATACTCTAAAAGGCACTTTGCAATTTTACTTCTTGCGCCTTTTTGCGGCTAACTCAATCCATACTCTTTGATCTTGCGGTAAAGCGTCCGCTCGCCGATGCCTAGCATCTCGGCCGCTTCCTCGCGATTTCCCGCGGTTGCCTTGAGCGTTTCGCCGATAAACAGGCCCTCCAGTTCCGACAGCGGCCGGCCGACGAGGTCGCCCAGTCCATTGCCGCTCGCCAGCGGCTGCGACTGCTCGCCCAGGTTGAGCAATTCCGGCGGCAAGTCGTCTACGTCGAGCACTTCGTCGTAATCGACGACCACCATGCTCTCGATCGCGTTTTTGAGTTGCCGCACGTTGCCGGGCCAACTGTACGCCATCAGCCGGCGACGAGCCGCCATCGTCATGCTCTTGATGACCTTGTGATGTCGCGCACTGTGCATTTGGAGGAAGTGCTCGATCAGCAGCGGAATGTCCTGCGTCCGCTCGGCCAACCGCGGGAGCTGCACGGTGATCACTTTCAGTCGATGGTACAAATCCTCGCGGAATGTGCCGCTCTTAATCGCTTCTTCGAGATCGCGGTTGGTGGCAGAGAGAATCCGTACATTCACTTTGATCGGTTCGTTGGAGCCGACGCGCGTTATTTCGCCGCTCTCCAGCACTCGTAGGAGCTTGATCTGCGTCGGCAGCGGCATGTCGCCGACCTCGTCCAGAAACAAGGTTCCGCCGTTGGCGTACTCAAACTTGCCGATCCGATCGACGCTGGCGTCGGTGAACGCCCCGCGGATGTGGCCGAACAGCTCGCTTTCTAGAATGTGCTCGCTGAGCGCCGCACAATTGAGCGCGACGAAGGGCCGATTTTTACGCGGACTGTTTTGATGGATCGCTTGCGCGACCAGTTCCTTGCCCGTGCCCGTGTCGCCTTGAATGAGAACCGTAGCGTCGGTCGGCGCGATGCGGCGCAACCGATCCACCACTTCATACATCTGCGTGCTGTTGCCGATGACGCCTTCGAAGCCGAACTTCTCGTCGAGCCGACGGCTAAGCTCGGCATTAGCTCGCCGCAAATGCTGCGTCCGCGACGCGTTGTCGATCACGGCCCGCAATTGTTTGAGATCGAGCGGCTTGAGCAGATAGTTGAACGCCCCCTGCTGCATCGCCTCGACGGCCGATTGCACCGTGCCGTGCCCGGTGACCAAAATCACCTCCGCATCCGGCAGCAGCTCCTTAGCTTTCGCAAGCACATCGAGCCCGGTCGAATCTTTCATCCGCAAATCGGTGACGATCACCTCGAAGGCGTCGCGCGAGAGCATCGCGATGCCCTCGGCGCCGGAGGTGGCGATTGCGCACTCGTACCCCACGCGCGCCAGGCTATCGGCCACCGCCTCGGCATGGGCCGCCTCGTCGTCGACGACCAGCACCTTAATCGGCGGACCGGCTTTGGCGGGGGCGGGTTTGGACATAGTGACGATGATACGGGGCCGGCGAAGCTCAAAAAAGGGGCGCAGCCCCTACCTCTGCAGGCGAGTTTGATCGGACGAGGCTTTTCGGCAATAATTAAGCTTTGGAGGCGCCAATCATATGTTGACCAATCTCTCTGGTGACAACGAAGCGTTTATCGTCGACGCGATTGCTCGCGGCGCATTTCGCAGCCGCGATGAAGTGATCGACGCCGGCGTAGCGATGCTGCGAAGGCATGAGCAGTTGCTGGATTATTTGAAGGAAGGACGTCGCCAACTCGACGAAGGCGAATACGTGGAGTTCGACCAGGAAGGCCTCAAGCAGTTCTTCGAGCAGCTCAAACAGAAGGCTCGTTGCGCTGCCAAGGGCGCCTAGCATGGACTACCCGCAATTTCGCCTTGCCGATCAGGCGGTCGCAGACCTGGACGGGATTGCCAATTACATCGGAGAGAGAAATCCCGCAGCGGCCGATCGCGTTCTTGACACGCTGTTTGACACTTTCTCTTTCTTAGGCGAGAACGCTGACGTGGGTACGCCGCGCGGTGACTTGGTTCCAGACTTGCGCGTCTTTTCACCTCCCCGACCGGCGCACAGCTATGTCATTGCCTACTTCAAGACGAAAGACGTCGTCGAAATTAACGCCGTGGTCCATGGCTCGCGTGACTGGCCGCAATTAATCACCGGTGGTGAGCGTTGAACGAACAGTAGTTCCCCCCAGCCGCGCCGGAACCGGCAGTTCAATCGTGAACTGCGTCCCGTGCCCCACTTCGCTTTGCACGTGGATACGGCCGCCGTGGGCTTCGATGATCTTGGTCGTGGTCGGCAGCCCCAGGCCGGACCCGCCAGGCTTCGTGGAATAAAACGCCTCGAACATATGCGCCGCGGTCTGGTCGTCGATGCCCACCCCCGTGTCGATCAGGTGCAGCACGACCGTATCGCCGATCGAAGTCGTCCGCACCACAAGCTGTCCGCCGCCCGGCATCGCCTGTTTGGCGTTGAGCAGCAAATTTATCATGGCGCTGCGAAAGGACTCGGCGTCGAGCATCACGCGCGGCAATTCCGGGTCGAGATAGCGTAGGATTTCGACGTCGCCGGCGGCCGCCTCGGGCGCGAAGAAATCGAGCATCTCGTCAATCTCGGCGTTGAGGTCAGTCGGCTTGAGATTCAACCTCCGCACCTTGGCGAAGTTCAGAAAGTCGTCCAGTAGGTCCTGCAGCCGCTGGCACTCCCGTTTCGTTACGTCGATGCGCTTCGCGGCGCGTCGCTGCACCGGCGAGTCGCTCCCTTCCAAGTCCTCCGCCAAGAGTTCCACGTTGAGGCGAATCGTCGACAGCGGGTTCTTGATTTCGTGCGCCAGCGCCCCCGCTAGTTGCGCCATCTCCGTGTACTGAGCGATCAGCCGTTCGTAGGGATCGGCGTTGGGCGAATCCATCGGCGTATGCTACAGAGTTAGAACGCCAAGGTAGTCGACGAGCTGACGATCCGCAGTCAACAGCCCCGCACCAAGGACGTGCGCGGTTGCAACGATTAGCTGGTCGGCGGGATCCGCGTGAAACGGCGGCGGCAGCTTTACGGACTCGACCGCCATTTGCGGCGTGACCGGAAGTATGACGACGCCGGGTAGTGTTGTGGCGGCTGCGATCCACTCCGCTAAATCTGATGACAGCCTCAATCGGCCCTTTTCGACGAGCTTGCAGACCTCCCAACACGAAATCACGCTTACGCCAAGGCCGGCGTCTCCGTGCAACTCAATTAGCGACCGGTACCTAGCATCAAGCCGATCTGAGTCGTTGGCCCACCACACCCAAACGTGCGTGTCCAAAACGATCACCGATTTGCCTCCCAATCCTCAAGAGAAGTGGCCGGTGCAAAGGGGTCGATGTAATCGAGGACCGTGCCAGCTAACGGGCTTACCCACTTTTCGGTCTGATTGCGCCGCGGTTGAACCGGCAGTTCGGTGACGACAATTTCCACCGACTTTCCAATCAAGGCATTCAACTGCGGCAAATAGAGCGTGTCGCCGCTAATCTGCGTTTCAATTCGAATAACGCTCATCGCAGGCCCCATCGAGTTGACCGAAGTGTATTCTAACCTGCCCAGACGCTGTCACAACTACTTGCAGTTTTACTCGCGCTGATTTGAATCGCAATGAAAACGGCGGGCCCCTGCGAGGCCCGCCGTCCCGTTCATACTGTTGATGAAGTCGCAGTTCTCAGACCTCCACCGGCTGGCCTTCCTTCTCCGCCAGCTCGCGCATCGCCACTTTGCGGCTCAGCTTCACGCGGTCCTGCTCGTCGACGAGGATCACCTTCACCTTCATGTGGTCGCCCACCTTGCATACGTCGCCGACTGACGCGACGTAACCGTCCGCCAGTTCGCTGATGTGGCACAATCCGTCGCGACCGGGCAAAATCTCAACGAACGCGCCGAAGTCCTTCACGCTCGTCACCACGCCATCGTAAATTCGGCCCACTTGCACGCTGGCGGTGAGCGCCTCGACGCGCGCCAAACCGGCACGAGCCGTCGCTTCGTCGCTACCGGCAATGGTGACGGTGCCGTCTTCCTCGACGTCGATCGTCACGCCCGTGTCTTCCTGGATACCGCGGATCGTCTTGCCGCCGGGGCCGATCAAGAGGCCAATCTTGTCGGGGCTGATCGACGTGCGGAAGAGCCGCGGAGCGCTCTCCGCCACCCCGTCGCGGGGCCGCGGAATGGCCGACAGCATCGACCGCAAGATTTCAATCCGCGCCTCGCGCGATTGCGCCAGCGTGGCCCGAATGATTTCCTCGCTGATGCCGTTAATTTTCAGGTCGAGCTGGATGCCCGTAATGCCGTTCTGCGTGCCGGCGATCTTGAAATCCATGTCGCCGTAGTGATCCTCATCGCCGATGATGTCGGTGAGCAGAACCCACTTCTCGCCGTCCTTCACCAGTCCGACCGAGATGCCCGCCACCGGGTTGGTGATCGGCACGCCCGCGGCCATGAGCGCCAACGTCGCTCCGCAGACCGAAGCCATCGAGCTGGAGCCGTTCGACTCCAGAATGTCCGAAATCACGCGGACCGTGTAGGGGAACGAATCGTGATCCGGCAGCACCGGGTTCACGCTTCGCTCGGCAAGGGCGCCGTGACCGATCTCGCGACGCCCCGGGCCGCGAATCGGCCGGCACTCTCCCACCGAGAACGACGGGAAGTTGTAGTCGAGCATGAACCGCTTCGAGAACTCGTCGAACAGTCCGTCGACGCGCTGCTCGTCGCGACCGGTGCCCAACGTAATCGTGACCAACGCTTGCGTCTCGCCGCGCTGGAACATGGCCGAGCCGTGAACGCGCGGGAGCAGGTCGATCTCGCACTCGATGGCGCGAAGCGACTTAAAATCGCGTCCGTCGGCGCGAGTTCCCGCGAGGGTGAGATCGCGGACGATCTTCGCTTCCAGGTCGTGCCAACCCTTCGAGAAAGATTCCGCCGTATAGGCGCCCGGCGCCGCTGCGTCGGGAATCAGCTCGGCCTTCGCCTGCTCCTTCACCGCACGCATCGCATCGGCGCGGGCGTGCTTTCCTTCGGTCTGCTTCGCCTGGTGCGCTTTGTTATAAAATCGCGACTTCAGGGCGTCGAACAGGCCGTCGGAAGGGGGCGCCTCGAACGGCTTCTTCGGCTTGCCGACCTTGTCGATCAACTCCTGCTGCAAGTCGCAAAGTTCCTTCACGTACTTGTGCGCCGTGAGAATGGCGTCGGTCATCTCGTCTTCAGGCAGCTCGCGGCCAAAGCCCTCAATCATCAGCACCGCGTCTTTGGTGCCGGAGAGAATGAGGTCCAGCGTGCTGGCTTCCAACTCATCCTGCGTCGGGAACGGCACCCATTTGCCGTCGACGCGGCCGAGCCGTACCGAGGCGAGCGGACCTTGAAACGGCAGTTCTGAAATGCCTAGCGCCGCCGCGGCGCCATTCATGGCCAGCACGTCGCCGTCGGTTTGCCGATCGCTCGACATGACGAACGCTTGAATTTGGACTTCGTCGTTGTAGCCTTCGGGGAATAACGGACGAATCGGCCGGTCCATGAGTCGCGCGGTCAGCGTTTCCTTGGTCGTGGGCCGGCCCTCGCGCTTGATGAACCCGCCGGGGAATTTGCCGGCCGCGGCGACCCGCTCGCGATAATCGCAAGTGAGCGGGAAGAAGTCGATGCCCGCGCGGGGTTTGTCGGTCGCGGCAGCGACCAGCACGACGGTGTCGTTGTACTGCACCAGGACGGCGCCTGCCGCTTGCTTCGCCAGGGCGCCGGTTTCATAGGAGAACGTGCTCTTGCCAATCTTCTTTTCAACTCGAATGCGATTCAATTTCTTTTTTCCTACTGGGTTGGGAGCTGTAGCGGTCGGTGCGCAAGCGAAACATGCGAAACCGGCGCGTCGCGGATTGCCGCAGGCGAGCTGCGCCATGCATTCGCCACGGCCAAAGATTCCACTAGCAGTGGTTTGCGTGCGTGACGTGGGTTAGCCGCGACGCGGTAGCGGCGCGCTCCGCTACCGCGTCGCGGCTAACCTCGGCGTGGGACGCCGGCCGACGCTACTTACGGATGTCCAAACGCCGCAACAGATCGAGGTACGACTGCGGATTGGTGCGCTTCACGTAATCCAGCAAACGACGCCGGCGGCTCACCATGCCCAGCAGGCCGCGGCGGCTGGAAAAATCCTTCTTGTGGAGCTGCAGATGCTTGGTCATCTCCGCGATGCGGCTAGTCAGGATCGAAACCTGAACCTCCGGCGAGCCGGTGTCGCCGCCTGCACGGCCATATTCCTGAATCAACTCGCCTTTGCGCTCTTTCGTGACTGACATCTGTACTTTCCGCGTGTTCTGTCGCTAGCGTTCGGCACGGCCGAGCTTGTCGGGCCACGCCTGTCTCGGCGCCACCCCTCGCGACGCTTACGGCGCCGCGGCCACAAACCTCATGCACAATGCGACTGCTACAACTCTTCCTACAACGAGACACTGTGATAAAAACGATGACGGTCCCCACTAATTTACCTGTGGCGCGACGAAACGCAACCGCTAATGGCGGCGGGGGTCAGGACCTCAGGGCCGATCAGTTTTCCTAAGTCGAACCGCGGCGGCTGGTTGGGCGTAGGGAGGCGAACGGAGTTTGCGCTTTTCTGGTCATCGCGGAGGTGATTTGCGGAGAGTACCTGCGTTGCGGGGAATCTGCCGGCCGTGCTGCGGCAGTGGATGCAAGCGGCGTTTGGAGCGCCGCTGCTGCTGCTGGCCCGCTGGCGCGGTCACCGGGGGATCGAGAATCGGCTCCACGGGGTTCGCGACGTCACCTGGGGCGAGGACCAGTGCATCTGGGGCGAGGACCAATGTCAGGTGAAGACAAACCACGCTCCGCAGAACCTGGCCGCCTTCCGGAACGCCGCCCTCAGCTTCCTGCGACTCGCCGGAGTCCAAGAAGTCGCACCCGCGCTCCACGATTTTGCCTACTAACCCCGAAGACCCTTACGCTTCCTCGGCATTATGGAAAAATGATCGGCCCTGGTTTTTATCAAGAGTTCCTTGGCACGCCGTTCTGAGATAGATATGCTATCCGACTTCGACTGTGCCGTTCGAACCGACGGATCGCTGGAATTTCTTAGGAAGGGGCCGCCACTTTTTTCCAGGAAGCGTCGCATGACTCTAGGTTGGGTTCGCCGCCGCATAACGACGGCACTTACTTTTGTTGCGTTGGGTCTAACGGCCTTCGCCGCGACTCAACATCGGGCGTCCGCGGCGAGCAGTTTGCTCGCCGTCACCGGAGACTTGCAGCCTGGAGCCACTGGGGCCGAGCTGCTCGGCATTTCCGGCGCGACGCTCAACGAGGCGGGCCAGGTAGCCGTTCGCGTTGCGCTCAAACTCGGAGTCGGCCCGATCGACGCCGCAAACGATCGCTCCGTTTGGCGAATCGCCGGCTCCACGCGAGAGCTGTTAGCGCAGTCGGGCGTCGGCGGAGTTCCCAGCGGCGGCAGCTTCGACGTCTTTCAAGCGGCGTCGATCGGCGATTCTGGCGAAGTGGTGGTTCGAGCGTCAATCGCAGGCGGCCAAGCAGGCATTTGGCGTTACCCTCCATCGCCCGGCGCCGGTTCGAGGGTTGCCGTAACGGGCGTGACAGGCCTTCCCGATTTGCCCAATGCGAAATTTGAGACGATCGGGTTTCAGCTCTTGCATGCCGCCGGCGACGTCTTGGCGATCAACGGTAATCTCGCCCACGGATTTGGAGGCGTTAATGGCAATAACGACGTAAGTCTGTTTCTCGACGTCGACGGCCAGCAATCGCTCTTAGCGCGGGAGCAATTCACGCCGGCGCCGGGGCTTGGCGGCGCTCCGTTTCGATCGCCGACCGCAGTCGGCGTCAACAATCAGGCGCAGGTGGTGATCCAGGGCACGCTCGTAGACGGCATCGATGGGGTCACGTCTGCAGATAACTCCGGAATCTGGCGAATGAGCGCCAGCGGCGGCGATCTCGTTGCACGCCGGGGCGTCGGCAACGTCGCCGGCGTGCCGGTCGCTTCATTCTCTGCGTTCATTGAACCGCGGATTAACAACTCCGGCCTGATTGCCTTCGGCGCCGAGCTGAATCTCGGCGGCGACGTCACGCTCGCGAACGGAAGCGGTATTTGGCTTCACGACGGCCCCGCTGGCGAGCTTTTAGCTAGGTCAGGCGAAGCAGCGCCTGGTATTGAAGGAGCAAGCTTTCGTTCATTTGAAGCGCCGCTACTTAACGACGGCGGGCAAGTTTTATTTTCGGCTTCTTTGGTCGAGGGGGCGGGCGGCGTTACTGCGCAGAATGCTGACGGACTGTGGGTCGCCGATGCGGATGAATGCGTGCTCATCGCGCGCATTGGAAGCGCCGGCGTCCCTGGCGTCTCTGGCGCTAGCTTTGCCAGTTTCGGAGCCCTAGCATTCAATGAGCTTGGCATCGCCGCCGTGCAAGCCAATCTCGCAGGCGTCGCACCAGGCACGGAGCAAGGACTGTGGCTGATGAACGCAACCGGCGGCGGCGTGCTGGTCGCTCGAACCGGCGAAACCGTGGGCACGCGGACGATCTCTGCGCTGGAGTTCACAGGCGGCTCCGGCGGTGGCGACGGGCGGCAACGGGCTTTGAACTCGAGCGGGCAATTGGTCTACAAAGCCACGTTCACCAATGGTGACGAGGGGCTGTTCCTCTACAGCGTCGCCACCGCGGCCGCCGACTTTAACCTCGATGGCAGGGTCGACGGGGCCGATCTGCTAAATTGGAAAATCGGCTTCGGTCAAAGCGCAGGAGCCGGTCGTGCTCAAGGAAACGCCGACGGCGATGGCGATGTGGACGGCGGCGATTTTTTGCTGTGGCAGCAGCAATTGAACGCAAGTGTCCCGTTCGCCGTCATCCCAGAACCGCGCTACATCGCACTGCTCCTTCCCGCGGGGCTAGCTCACGTTCTAAGATTCAGCCGCGGGGCACGTTCCGTGCTTGGCACAGGTCACGCGAGAAATCCTCCGGCTCCCTCCCCCTTGTGGGGAAGGGACCGGTGGGTCAGTTTTCGCTCAGGGGCCGGCGATAAACCCTTCCATCAACCCGCGCGCCGCTTTTCCGTCGTCACGCATGCGGTTCAGACTGCTCACCTATAATATTCACAAGGGAATTGGCGGTCTCGACCGGCGATACGATCTTGCGCGGATCGCGGAAACCATTCGCCACTATCAGCCCGACGTGGCCCTCCTTCAGGAAGTCGACGACGGCGCCAAACGCTCGCGGCACGATTGCCAGGTCGACATGCTTGCCGACGCGATCGAGCTGCCACACCGCGCGTATCAGCGAAATGTACGCCTCCGCACCATCGGCCATTACGGAAACGCGGTGCTGAGCCGCTACCCGCTCATCGACGCCGCAGATTTCGACCTGACCATCCGCTTCAAGAAGCGGCGCTGCGCACAATTCTTTCGCGTTCACGTTCAGGCCGGCGGACGCGCGCGGACCGTGGCAATGGCCAACGTCCACCTGGGACTGGCGGGCTTCGAGCGGCAGATTCAATTGCGCCGGCTACTCGCCTGCGGCCCCTTGTGCGGCATGCACGAGCAGACGCCGCTGATCGTCGCAGGCGACTTCAACGACGTTTGGGATAATCTCGGCAAGCGCGTAATGCTGCCCGCCGGATTCCATCTGGGCAGCGGCCAAGTGCGCACCTTTCCCGCGGCGGCCCCCTTGCGGCGGCTCGATCGGGTATTCTATCGAGGCCCAATCGCCGCGATTGGCGCCTTCGCGGGGCACACGGGGCTAGCGCGGCGCGCCTCTGACCATTTGCCGCTCATTGTGGATTTCGAACTGCAGGGTTAGAGGCTGGGGCTAGGGACTGAAAACTCATTCTGAGCGGAGCGAAGAATCTAGAGTTACGCTAGATCCTTCGCTCCGCTCAGGATGCCAGTCGCTCGACGACGCAAGAAGGCGCTCGAATAGACGGTCAAGGCTTACCGACAGCACAACAGCCTCCAGTTCCCAATCCCCCATCCATGCTCACCGACCCGCTCCGATTTTGGGCCTACTGGGCGCACCTGCTCCTGCAGGTGGTTCTCTGCTTCCGCGTCGTCATGCAGCGGCGGCAAACGGGCGAAACCCTCGCGTGGATCATGGTGATCTGGGTGTTCCCGGTGATCGGCCCCCTGTTTTATCTGCTCTTCGGCGAACTGCGATTGGGCAAGCGGCGCGCCCGGCGATTCACCGAGATGTACCCGCCGATTCGCAAGTGGCTGGCCGACATCCCGCAACGGAGCCTCGTCGACTGGTCGCGGCTCGATCCCGATTTTGAACCTCTCTCGGAGATGAGCGAACGCACCTTCGGCGTCCCGTCGCTCCGCGCCAATGCGGTGGCGCTGATCGGCGACTGGCAGAAAGTCTTCGACGGCATCATCGCCGACGTCGACGCGGCCCAGTCGAGTTGTCACCTCGAATTCTACATCTGGACCACCGGCGGCCGCGCCGATGAAGTGGTCGACGCGATGATCGCCGCGGCCCAGCGCGGCGTCGTGTGCCGCGTGCTGGTCGACGCGATGGGCAGCCGCAGCTTTCTAAAAAGCGAAGCGGTTCAGCGACTGCGCGACGCCGGCGTCATCGTCACCGCGGCCATGCCGGGCGGCTTGCTCCGCTTGCCTTTCGTGCGGTTCGACCTTCGGCTCCATCGCAAAATCGTCGTCATCGACGGCCGCATCGCGTACACCGGCAGCCTGAACATGGTCGACCCGCGCTACTTTAAACGCGATTCCGGCGTCGGCCAGTGGGTCGACGCCATGGTGCGAATCGAGGGGCCCGCAGTGGAGGCCCTGGCGATCACCTTCCTGGCCGACTGGTATGTCGAGACCGACGCACGGCTTTCCGAACTCCAAGAATCTGGCGACGCCCATCCGCAGCCCAGCCGCGGCGAGTGCCCCGTGCAGGTCATGCCCTCGGGCCCGGTGCTCGCTGCCCGCGCCGTCGAGCAGGTGCTGATCACCGCGATCTACTCCGCTCGCGAAGAACTGGTGCTTACCACGCCGTATTTCGTCCCCAGCGAGCCGCTCAGCCTGGCCCTCATCGCCGCCGCCCGACGAGGCGTGAAGGTGGTACTGGTGCTGCCAGCCCGGGTCGATTCGCGGCTGGTTCGCTATGCTAGCGGCGCGTTTAAGGTGGAAATGTTGGAGGCGGGCGTAAAAATTGCCGCTTTTAACGATGGGCTCCTCCACACGAAGAGCGTCACCGTCGACGGCACGCATTCGCTATTCGGATCGGTAAATCTCGACCCGCGAAGCATGCGCCTCAACTTTGAAATTCTCTTGGCGATTTACAACCCAGACTTTACGTCGCGGCTGCGCGACCTTCAGCAGCAGTACATCGACCGGTCGCAGTTGCTAGACTTGGAGACTTATCGATCTCGCCCGCGGCTGCAGCAGACGGCAGAGAACTTCGCACGGCTGCTTTCGCCGCTGTTGTAACCACGCGATTAAAGTTTCATTTGCCGATCGACATGAAAGCCCCCGGCTCTGCCGGGGGACCGGCTTAGCGGCAACTTAACTTTACCTCGTCCTCCGGCAGAGCCGGGGGCTTTCAACATTGATGGCCACCGTGCAAACCCACGACATGCTTACACGCCGATCAGCGATGATCGCCAGCCTATCGCTCCTTCCCGCCGCGGCGGTCAGTCGCCGCGCGTTGGCGATTGATCCGTCCGTCCCCCAGGGGCTCATCCGCTTGCCGAGCGGTCGACGCCTCGGTTACGCCGAGTACGGAAATCCCGCGGGGCCCCTGGTCTTCTACTTCCACGGCACGCCCGGTTCACGCGTCGACGTGGGCGTCGTGAACGAGGAAGCGGTCGCCGCAGGCGTGCGGCTGGTCGCTCTCGAACGTCCAGGCATCGGGCTGTCCGACTACAAATCGGGCCGGCAGATCCTCGATTGGCCCGCCGACGTCGAATGCGCCGCGGCCGCGCTCGGTTACCCCGACACTTCCTTCGGCGTCATCGGCCTCTCCGGCGGCGCCCCATACGCACTGGCGTGCATAAGGTGCATTCCACACCGCTTGACCCACGTCGCAGTCGTCTCGGGACACACCCCGATGAACGCGCCGGGCGCCTACCGCGGCAATCAGGACAAACTCATCGACCTGGTCACCCGTCGCCCCCGCATTGCAACGCTCGGATTCAAGGTCGCGATCCGGCAAGTCAATCGAAATCCCGACCGCTTCCTCGAAAAAATCTCGGCGAGCTGGTCGGCCGCGGACCGGCAGATGGTGATGTGCCGCGCCGACTATCGTGCCACCGTCATCGAAACGATCCGCGAATCGACCCGCTGCGGACCGACCGGGATCGTGTCCGCCGTGCGGCTGCTGGGCAGTGATTGGGGCTTCCGGCTGAACGAACTGCCGCCCGCGTCGGTGTCCATCTGGCATGGCGGCTGCGACCCGATCACGCCCGTTTCGATGGGTCACTACTTTCATCGCCAACTCGGGGGGAGCGAGCTAATGATCGAACCGTCGGCGGGGCATCTCACGATGATCAAGTGGCACGCGGCGGAGATTCTGGCGAGGTTCTCGGCGCCGGTCATGCCGGCACTAGCGACAGGCTAGGCAGCCCAAACTCTTCCCGCTGCGCAGCAGCCCCGACCAACATGGCCGGGGTTACTTCCGTTCCGATTGCTCTAAGGCCTTAGGCGTTCGCGAAACTCTCGGCGATGGTTTCTCGGCTGTTAGAACGATCACTAATTGGGCGTCATTCGTCTCGCTTCCGATACCAAACAGGCCGCCTCCCGACGTCACTTTACTTGCCAGCCCGGACAACATCACGGTTTCTCCGAAAGACATCTCAACAGTCGTATCGCACACCGATTCTTCGAGAGTCGGCGCACGGCGGCCCCCGACCTCAACTGTTTCAGGGTGCTCGCCCCCGGTGCTGACTTTCGCGTGAACAGTAATTCGCACCTTGTTGTTTCCCAACGCTACGGGAAGCACGTCGAGCCGCTGGCCGTATTCCACGTACTCGACCGCTTGTATCGAACCGGCCGACGTTGGAATTGGAGATTGCATTCCCACGAAAACCGACGCTTGCCGGCCGCTGAATGTCGTCACGCATGGTGTGAAGAGCGGTCTGCTCAAGCCGTTTTTCTCTAGCGATTTAAGGAAACTGTTCAAGCCAGCGTCATCTCGACTTGAGCGGTAGCCACTCAGCTCACGCGTATAATCGAGTCCGAGTTTTCGCATCTCGGTGAGATTGACTTGCAGCATTTTGAGTTCAATCCAGATTTGTTCGCCCGTTTGTAGCTTTTCGCACAAGGCGTCGATCTCCCGCTGGATGCGATCGCGGTCGGCCAGCTTCTCGGCGAGCAATTGGTGCTCGGGAGTTTTGGCGCCCTTTAGCAGCACCTTGTCAAGCGGCGTCGTGAGTTCCTTGCTCAAGGAAGCCGGAGCATTGACGGCACGTCTCGGTTGCGGCGCCACGGTCGACGGTTTTGCCTGCGGCACGACCTCCGCCGCGATTAGCACGCACGGGCAACAAGCGAACACGCAGAACATCCCAAGTCGGCGCAACATCGTTCGGCCCTCGTAAAGTTAGAAAGTCTTGCCAGGCGGGGCGAATAATACCGACAAGTCCGAACCCCAGCGATCCCAAACCTATCGAGAATGTTGCACGTGGTAGTGACCAATCCGCCCCAACGGGGCACCCCTACGTCAGCCCAGGCCACCGGCCTGGGATCGTTGACCGCAAGGCTTATGAATAGCCCCAACGGGGCGGCCCTTATTTTCGCATCATTAGGGCTGCCCCGTTGGGGCGAAGGAATGGATTGATTGCCCATTTCCCAGGCCGTTGGCCTGGGCTGACGTAGGGCCGCCGCGTTGCGGCTTTAACCGGCCCCCGTGACTGGGCCGCGGCGCGCCCGCTGTTATGATTCACCGAACACCAACAGCCCCTGAATTCTCCGCCGAATCGCTAGCACGACGCCCATGGCCAATCGCACCACCCTCGGCGGCGTCATTCACGCCTACCAGCAGTACGACCCCAAGCGGTTTCCCAGCCCGACGCAGCCGCCGCCGGATATGGTGTCGAGTGCGTTTGAGCACATGCTCATGTACGGCGAGCGGCGGGAGCTGACTGAAGAGGATTTGGCCCGGGCCGTGCGGATCGACCCGAGCCAAATCAAGGGGCTGGGCCCCAGCATCGACGCGTTGCTCGCCATCTTGCGGGAACGGAAGCGGAAAATTCTTGAGCGGTACGAAACGAAAAAGGTGCAAGTCAGCGCCGCTCAAGCGTTCGCGCAGCAGGCCCATCTGATTCGGGCGCCGAAGGCGCTACGCGAGCGTTACCAGCGGGCGGTGTCCACCGAGCAGATTCGCGATCTCGAACGATTGTGGTACGCCGCCGGCGACGACCAATCGCGGTTCGCCCGCGACCTGGTGGGGCTCATCGAAACGCTCGGCGGCAAGTACGAGGTCGACCAGCTCGCCGCCAAATACGAGTTCACCGGCCGCGAGTCGATGACGGTACCGCAGGCCATTCAGATCAAGGAAGAGGTGGAGCGAATCGACGAGTTGATCCGCCAGCTCGAAGAAGCTCGAAAAACGGCGCAGATCGGCCTCATCGACATGGAGGCCCTCGCCGAATTCGCGGAACCCGGCGACGTCGACCAGCTCAGCGCGCTCCAGCAGCAGATTCAAGACTACCTCCGCGAGATGGCCGAGCAGCAAGGCCTCGAGCAAAAAAACGGCAGCGTTCGCCTCACCCCCAAGGCCTATCGCATCTTCCAGGCGAAGCTCCTCGACCGACTCTTCAACCAGCTTGCTTCTTCGCGAACTGGCCGGCACCAGAACAACATCGTCGGCGAAGGCGCCGTCGAACTCCAAACCACCAAGTCGTACGAGTGGGGCGACTCGATCGCCAATCTCGACATCCCCAGTTCGTTCATCAATGCGCTGGTCCGCAATGGCCCCGGCACGCCGGTGAGGCTCCGCCAGGATGACCTGGAGATTCACCGCACACGCAACACGCCCAAGTGCGCGACCTGCGTCGTGATGGATATGAGCGGGTCGATGCGCTACGACGGCCAATACGTTAACGTGAAGCGGATGGCGCTGGCGCTCGAAGGGCTCATCCGCAGCGAGTACCCGGGCGACTATTTGCAGTTCGTCGAGATGTACAGCTTCGCGAAAGTCGTGCCGCGCGGCAAACTTATCGAGCTGATGCCCAAGCCGGTCACGGTGTACGATCCTGTCGTGCGGCTGCGGGCCGACATGAGCCGCGACGACGTGAGCGAGCACCAGGTGCCGCCGCACTTTACGAATATCCAGCATGGGCTCTCGACCGCCCGCCGGCTGCTGTCGACGCAGGACACGCCCAATCGCCAGATTGTGCTGATCACCGACGGCCTGCCCACCGCCCACTTTGAGCAGGAAATGCTCTACCTGCTCTACCCGCCCGACCCGCGGACCGAGAACGCCTCCATGCGCGAAGGGCAGCTTTGCAAGCGCGAGGGGATCACGATCAACCTGTTCCTGCTGCCCAGTTGGTCGCAAACGGAAGAAGACGTGCGGTTCGCCTACCGCCTGGCGGAGTCGACCAAGGGCCGCGTGTTCTTCACCGCGGGGCGAGATCTGGATCGGTATGTGGTGTGGGACTACCTAAGTCGCCGCCGCGAGCTGGTGCATTAAAGTCGCAGGCCTATTTAGGAGGAGTCTGTGACCCCAAACGCCGGCCCTTGTAGCCGGGGTCTGTGACCCGGGACGCCGGCCTCACAGAGGCCAGCTACACCCAGATCCTTCGCTCACTCAGGATGACGTTCGTCGCCTTGCCCCAGTTTGCTTAAGTTTTCCAACTTACCGGAACGGCGAATTTGTTACGACATCCTCTTAAGGCAATCGAGTAAGCTCATAGTGACAGAAGCGTGGCGTGTGCGACCTGAGAAGATACGCATTGTCGGCTAAACGACAAGTCGCTACAGTCCGCGAGCGCTTCGGTTCCCCCACATGACCCTCGGCCTGCCACCGCGGCGGCGCCCTCTTGCAGGAACGAGACCCTTGTCGAACCTCCTTTCGTACAACCGCGTGCTGCTGTCGCTTCTGTTGGGCGCCGCGGGCCACACGGCGCTCGCCGCGGTCCCTAGTGACGCGCTCATGTCCTCGTCTTCTCGGGGCTTTGCCTCCATCGCCGATGCGAAGACCCTCGCGGAACATTGGAACCAGACGCAGCTTGGCCGACTCGTGAAAGACGAGGCCATGCAGCCGTTTGTCGAGGATATGCGCCAGCAGATCGAGCGCAAGCTGTCGAGCACCCGGCAGAAGCTGGGGCTATCCATCGAAGACCTACGCGACGTAGCGACCGGCGAAATTGGCATCGCGCTGGTCGAGCAGGAGAAGACGCGGGCCGCCGTCGCGGTCACGGTCGACGTCACCGGAAACCTGCCGGCTGCGCAGACGCTGCTCACCAAGATCGACCAGGAGCTAGTCAAGCGCCGCGCAACTCGCGCCGCCGCCAAAGTCGGCGACGTCTCCATGACGGTCTACAACATTCCCCCGCAGTCGAAGACCGACGTCGAGCGCGAGGCCGTCATCTTCATTCACCAAGAAACGCTTTGCGCCACCGACAGCCGCGCCGAAGCCCAGGAAATGATCGGCCGCTTCAACGGCCAGGTCGGCAACCGCCTCGCCGACGTTGCAGCCTATCGGCAAACGATGCAGCGCTGCGCCGCCGAGGCCGGCTCCATGACGCCCGAAGTTCGCTGGTACGTCGAGCCGTTCGGCTACGCCCGCGCTGCACGCTCGTTACTCTCCGGGGAGGTGCTGGCCAAGCGAGGCAAGGACTATGTGAGCATCCTGGAGAACCAGGGCTTCGACGCAATCCAAGGCATGGGCGGCTTCGTCAATCTCGCCGTCGACGGTACTTACGAAATCCTCCACCGCACATCGATCTATGCTCCCGCCATTCCGGGAGCCGAGGATAAGTACAAGCTGGCGATGCGAATGATGGAGTTCCCCAATACCGATTCCCTGCAACCGCAATCGTGGATCCCGCGGAAGCTCGCCAGCTATCGCACGTTCAGCATGGACCTAAAGAACGCCTACCGGCATTTCGGGTCGATGTTCGACGCCATCGCCGGCTACGAAAACGCGTTCAACGACGTGATCGAAGGGCTCGAAAAAGATCCCTTCGGTCCGCAGGTTCAGGTGGAAAACGATTTCGTGCAGCACCTCGGCCAGCGTATTACGCTGATGACCGACTACGACCTGCCGATCACCACCAAGAGCGAGCGGTTCTTGTTCGTGGTCGACGTGACCGACGAGAAGGCCATCGCCGCGGCGGTCGAGAGATTCATGAAGGCCGATCCCAACGCTAAGCGACGCAAGTTCGAGGGCAAGACGATCTGGGAGATCATGCCCGCGCAGGAAGAATTCGCGGAATTGGAAATCGCGATCGACTCGGTCGGCCCCGAAGCGGGCGCCGAGGACGAGGCGGGCATGAAGGCGATGAGCACGTCCGCCGTGTGCGTCACCGACGGACACTTGCTGATCGCTTCGCACCTGACGTTCCTCGAACAGATCCTCGCGGACAAGCCGGCCGACGAGACGCTCGCTCGAGCCGCCGATTACAACGAAGTGGACGCGGCTCTGAACCGGTTGGTGCAAGGTCCCGTCGCCGTGCGCTGCTTCCGCCGCAGCGACGAAGCGTACCGACCCACCTACGAGCTACTTCGACAAGGCAAGATGCCCGAGGCCGAGACGCTGTTGGGCCGGCTGCTGAATCGCCTGCTCACTCCGCCCGAGGACGAAGAGGAAGGCATTCTCCGCAAGCAAAAAATCGACGGCCGTTCGCTGCCGAGCTTCGAAGCGGTTCGCCGCTACTTTAGCCCCGCCGGCCTGGCGATTCGCTCGCTGGACGACGGCTGGCTCGTCGTCGGCGCCACGCTTTCGAAGCGGATGCCCCAGGCCCAAGCCGGCGCCACGTCCGTCCGCGAAGCGGCGCGGGTGCGTTGAGAAGACTAACCGCCAAGGACGCCAAGTGCGCCAAGGAAGACATTGGTGAACCGCAGATAAACGCGGATGAACGCAGACAATACCGTTGTTGGAAGACTTAAGCCTTCCTCGAAGTTATCTGCGTCTATCCGCGTTCATCTGCGGTTCTTTGCTTCGCATTCCTTGGCGCTCTTGGCGTCCTTGGCGGTCGAATTCCTAGGGCACGTCGATCTTCGCCCAGAACGGATGCTGGCGATCGGCTCGCGTTCGCACGTCTTCTAGCAGCACTGTGGGATCAAGGCGGATCGTGCTGTCGGCCGTCGATAGCCTTTTCCCGTTGAACGTCACGCGCACCGGCTTCGCAAAGTCGACGTACTCCGGCCCAAGCCAGATGGTCGTCCGACCGGCCACGGTCTTGGCCGTTAGGCGATTGTCGTCTTGCCGCCGCCCTTCGACTTGCCCGGGCGTGACGCGGTCGCGCGCCCAGTCGGTCGGATAGACCATGAAATTGTCGGGGAACTCCTCGCACTCCAGCCACCAGAAGAAGTTGTCCCAGGGCCGCAGCGTAGAGCAAGAGAATTGTTGCGGCGGCCCGGCTCGTCGCTTGAGGCTCATCCACTCGAACAGATTAAGAATTTCGTCGTGAAACGGCTCGTGCCCGCGGCCCTGGTACTCGACCAGCGTCACGTCGTACCGACCCAGTCGCAGCGACTTGTTCCAGATGAGCGCGTTCTCCGGAATCGTGCGGCCGTCGAGTTCCCCGGCGATGTAATACATCGGCAGATACTCCGCGTTCTCCCAGTTGTACGCGATGTACTTCTGCTCCCCCTCGAACCGCGGCACGATCGGGATGCCCCCGGCCCACAAGTCGGGGTGCGCCTGTGCCATGTCCCATGCGGCCTCGCCGCCAATGTCGTGGCCGGTGAGGAACACCTTGTCGGTGTCGATGCTGAACCGCCGGCAAGCGTCTCGCAGGCAGGTGAGCACCGCCAGGTGCTCGCGGCCCGAGTACTCGTATTCGTATTGGTGCGGCTTCTGCCATTCGACGGCGATCGTGATGTAGCCGTTGCGCATGGCGTGGCCGCCTCGTACTGCCGGCTTATCGTCGACGGCGGCGGCAGGCGAGCCGGCCCAGAAATCGAGCTCCCGCTCCGGCGTGTTGTAGGCGCCGTTGAGCACCACCAGCGTCGGGTATCGCTTGTAGGGGTCGTATTCGGGCGGCAATTGAACGAGGTAGGGGAAGTCGCCGTCTTCGGTCTGCCCCGGCGCCGCCAGTTGCAGCAGCGCGCCCTGAGACGCCAGGTACAGCACGTCGTGCCACGGCGGCTTCATCCGGGCGATCAGCTTGGCGAGCTGGTCGACCGAGGCGCCTTCCATGCTCTGAATCGACTCCAGCAGCGGCAGCCTCGCGTTGGCCAGCGGCTCGCGGAGGTAGCGCAGCACGGCGTCGCGCACCTTGACCAGCGAAATGGCGAGCGGCAACTCGCGCTTCGCCTCCTCCGGCCCCAGCAGCCAGCCGGTGAGCGCCAGCGACGCCTTTTCCTCAGCGGTGAGCGACGCGTCGTCGATGAGCTGTGCGAACGGCGTCAGACGGTCGACGTTGTTGTGGCTCAGCTCGCGGGCCACTTCTTCGGCGATCGGCGCCGCCAGGCCGCGATGATCGGGATCGCCGATCGCCGCCACCGTCGCTCGCAACGTGTCGGCGATCTGCTCGATCCGCTTATTCTCTCGTTCGTACTCCGCCGTCAGCTCGCGAACCTGAACGAGCGTCTCGCCCGCAACTTCCTCCGCGGGAAAGCCCGCGAGCGCCGCCCTGACCAACTTGTGCTGACCGGCGGAGCGTCGCAGCTCCAGCTCTTTGAAATACTTCCGAGCGCCCATCTGGCGAAGCTGCGCGACTTCGCTTTGGAGATCCTTCTTGTCGGGAAACTCCTCGATGATGCGCTCCAGCTCGCGACGGGCTTCGGGAAAGCGTTCCGCCTGCGTATAGAACCGCACGGCCTGGAGGCGGGCTTGCCAGTCGTCTTGCGGGATGGCCTTGGCGATCATCTTCGCCAGAATGCCTGGTGGAATCGAGCTCGTGGCGATCATCATCTCCCAAGCGATCGACCGCTGCGGTCCTTGCAGCGACTGAACTCGCGCGTAACGCGGCGTCAGCTCGGTAATGCCTTGCACGACGGCCAGCGGTCCGTCGGTCGACTGCATCTCGTAGATGCGACGACCGAACTCGTCGAACGGCGTGATGGCTAAGCTCGGGCCGACGCTGACCAACCGGCCGGCCCCCATCGACGGGTTTTGCCAGGGCTTAATCACCACCGGCGGTTCGGACGCCTGCTCCAGCACCTCCGCGATGCGCAGCTTCGGGATGTAGACGCGACGCAGCTCGTCGTCGATCACGGCGATCGGCTTGGTGGCGACCTCGCCGGCCTGGTTCTTGGGCTTGGCCGGGTTGTCTGCCACGCCGGTCGTCATCGCCACGGAGCCGCTGAGCACGCGGCCATCGACGAGCCGCACTTTCTGGGCGTGGGCCGTCGCGGAGAACAGGCCGACGACCGCCGCGAGTGCGAGGCGGGCGGCGGACTTAAATGAGAAATGGTGGCCTAGGCTCATATGCTCCATTCTGACTTAGGGTGTACGCCGGTCAAATCAATCGCATTTTGGGTAGTGCGGCTGTTTGCGGTAAAATCTGCCACAACCGTGGGCTAGCGCCCTGCGGCTGACGAAATCAGCCGGAACGCGCTAGCGTCCGGTTCCCGTAACGAACGATGCTGAATCAATCGGACCCACTACCGCTTTTTGGTCGCGATCCGAGGACTCGCATTTTTGGCGACAGAATTCTTACTCCTTGCGGCGGAAGGGTTTAACCGCTGTTTTCGAGGCGACAAATCCGTTCTGTCGCGACAGAATTCCAGCGCGGCTGGAGGAAGAACTAGGCGCGCACGCCGATCGCTTCACGCGGCGGCGGCTGATCGCTCGATGGTGAATTGGTTGAGATGCCAAGGAACGATTTTGGCGCCGAGCGAGGGCGCGACTGCACGGATCGACTGTAGCAAAAGGTGCGGCCATTTTCAGCAATTGTTTCTTGCTTTTTGGAGCGCGTAGAAGTCTCTCACAAAGGCGCAAAGAGCGCTAAGAGAGACGAGACGATTCAGGAATTGACGTTCGGATGGGCGGGGGGATTGCGTACACTGTATCTCGCCGTCAACTGGTCATTTAAGCCGATGTGGGCAGGGAACTGCGTGCGCCGGGGTTAGGCGCACGATGGATGTAGAGTATTCTATTCTGTTATGTCGCGAGAAGGATGGCGCTGACTATGAACCCCAACTCCAATGCTTGGGCACTACTCGTTGCTTGCGGTGTACTCGCGTCTTGCGTTTTCCTAAATGTCGACGGATACCAGTTACACCTTATTTCTCCGTGGGGCGGAGTCGGTGAGATTACCGGAGAGCCGCCACTTGTTAATTGGTGCCATGGGTGGCCCGTCGGGTTCGCAATACGTTCCAGCATGTATTCCGTTGATGCTGGACGTGGCGTAAACGTCCAATCATTCACTGGCGATTGCGGGCTCTACTCTCGATGGCCAATTGACGAATCGCCGGTTATTGCCTTTAGCGTTTTAGCCGCCGTTTGCGATTTGCTGATTTGTATGACCCTTGTGTGCGGAACATTCGTCGGGGCACGGAAGCTTGCGCTACACTTCGGATTCCGACTGCGTTTTGGGATTCGGTCGCTACTCGTTTGGGTCTTCGTCTTGGCGGTCGTACTCACATTACGACATTGGGTATTCGCATCCAGGTATGTGCTGGAGGTGATTGCCTTTGTGGTTACCACATTTGGGATTTGCATGTGCCTGATGGCGATTCCTTGGCGAACGGGAGAGCTGGACGCACCTTACGAATCATCGCCTTCAATCAAAGCGATTTAATAAGTCGCTACAAGTTAACCCGCCAGCCGAACGGCGGTTTGGCGTTTCTTTTCCGCAGCGGTTATACTTCGCATCATCCGCTCGCTTGCGGGCGGGCAACTTAGCTTTGGTGTTAGGCATGTTGATTCAGAGGGTGGACGTTCGTTCTCACCTCCTGTCGCCGCGGCGACCCCGGTAGCGAGTACGCCAACCGGGGGTACCCGCTGGAACCACAAACCCTACGTCAATGGCACGAATTTACATCGAGACGACGATCGCTAGCTTCTACTACGAAGTTCGCACCGAACCTGAGATGGTAGCGCGTCGTAATTGGACACGGCGTTGGTTTGACGCCGCAAAGGAGGGGAGCGATGAACTGGTGACCAGCCTCGCCGTTGAAGTGGAACTCGAAGCCGGTGACTTTCCCGGCAAGGAGGATGCCCAGGCATTGATTGCTGATCTTCCGCTGATCGACCTGAATGATTCTGTGGCGGAGGCCGTCGATGCTTACATTTCGCACATGGTGATGCCGAACGATCCGACAGGCGACGCCTTACATCTTGCTGCTGCATCATTTCATCGTTGCGACTTCTTAGTCACCTGGAATTGCCGCCATCTCGCCAATGCGAACAAGTTTGGACATATCCGCCGCGTCAACGGTATACTTGGGTTGGGCAATCCCGCGTTGGTGACGCCATTAGAACTTCTGCACGAGGATGGTTCCGATGAATAGCTACAGTGAAGTACGACGGGTGCGCGCCGCGATGTCCGAAGCGGCCGGTCACGATGTTCGTCGCTTGATTGCAACGATTAACGAACGGCGGCCGCAATCCGCTGCACGAATCATCAGCCCTGGAACGAAGGCCGAACAATGCGATGCACCGGAGCGACCGGCGGCATTAGGCCTGTAAGGCCGCGCTGTGATAGCCCAGGGCGGAGCGAAGCGCAGCCCTGGGTATCGTGAGCGCTTGAACTTGCAGCCCTGTAGGGGCGCGCCAAGCTCCGCGCGCCCCTACAGGGCTACCGGACTGGATTGATCGCCATTACCCAGGGCTGCGTCCGCCGTTGGCGGACTTGCCCTGGGCTATCATAGCGCGCCCTTTCAGGGCTGATACGGTTAACGGCGTTACCTGCCGCCCATGACATTACACGGCAACGATCGGACACGGCAACGATCGGCGCTCTAGATCCTTCGCTTCGCTCAGGATGACTCGGTAGGCGCCGGCGCCCCATTGAAGGGTTTCGCTATCGCCGGGACAATGTTCCCACCATGCAGCACATTCAGCGGGAAAGCCTGTGCCACGATCCGATCCACGGCTACATTCCGTTCATTTCGGTCGTCGACGCCGGCGAAACCTCCGAGCGGATGCTGCTCGATCACCCGTGGCTGCAGCGGCTACGGCAGATTCATCAGTTGCAAACCGCGTGGTGGGTGTATCCCTCGGCGGAACATACGCGGTTTCAGCACGTCGTCGGCACGATGCATATGGCCAGCCGCGCGGTTGCGGCCCTGCACACCAGTCTGAAGGAAGTCTGCCCCGACACGCCGAGCCGCGGGTTCGTCGAATGCACGATGCGGCTGGCGGCGCTGCTGCACGATGTGGGGCACGGGCCGTTTGGCCACTTCTTCGACGCCCATTTTTTGAGCGGCTTCCGCCAGAGCGACGGCTCGCGGCTGACGCATGAGACGCTGGGCGCCCATATCATTACGCACGAGCTGGGCGACCTGTTACGCGGCATTCGCCGCTGTCCCTACAGCGAGTTGGAGGCGGGCGAGCAGATTGACCCCTCGCAAATCGCGTGGCTCATCACCCGCCCCGCCGACGACGACCAGCACGCGCACCCGCGCTGGCTCGCCTTGCTCCGCAGCCTGTTCTGCGGCCTCTACACCGTCGACAACATGGACTTTGTCCTGCGCGACGCGTTCATGTCGGGCTACAGCACCCGGGCCTACGATCTCGACCGCCTGCTCCGCTACAGCTTTTTTAGCGAACGCGGCCTCACGATTCATCATCGCGGGTTGAACGCCCTGCTCCGCTTCATGCAGACCAAGAGCGAGCTGTTCC
>JBGSYU010000201.1:0-19102 GCA_041750715.1 Lacipirellula sp. | reverse complement strand
GAGATCTGCCGGCGAGTCTATCCGCACGAGCCGCCGTATACCGAGGCGGATCTGGCGGAGCACAGGAACGTCTATCCTCAGGGGCAATTCGTCGCGGAGCATCTGCCGACCACCAGCGTAGCCGGCGTTCACTTCACGCTGCGGCTGATGATGGCCGACTTCCACGTCGATGATCCGTGGGACGTGCTGACCGATCGTGGCAGCTTTGCCGACCATAACCCGCAGGGCCACACGCTGTATGGGGCCGACGTTTTTGTGAGTCCGGACCATCAGCACCATGGGCTGGCGCATGCGCTGACCGATGCGACGCGCTCCCTGGTGGTCGAGGAGAATCTTTGGCGAATGGTCGGCGGCAGCCGGCTGCCGGGGTACGCCAGCGTGGCTAGGGCGCTGTCGGCGGAGGCGTACGTCGCCGAGGTGATCGCCGGAACGCGGAGCGATCCGGTGCTTTCGGTGCATCTGAAGGACGGCTGGTCGGTGGTGAAAGCGATCCAGGGCTATCTGCAGGACGATCCGGAGAGCGCGAACTGGGCGGCCGTGATTCAGTGGGTGAACCCGGCGTGCCCGCCGCCGGCGGAGTTCGCGCTGGGTTGACTGCACCTCAGGCTAGCGCGCCGTATTGGCTATCGGAAGAATAATCTGCGAATGGCATCGTTAGTCGCGGAGTAGCGATAACGCCCCGGCCATCAGCCCGACCGCGAGCAACATTGCAGATGGCTCAGGCACGGAGCTCGCCGAAGACGTCGCAACTGCTCCGGGGCCGAACTGGTCGCGCCACACCGCGAGGTCGGCGCCCGCGACCGTGCCGTCGCCGTTTGCGTCACCAAAGGAATTATTGGTTTGGCCGGATTGCCCCAGGCCGCGCTGCCAGGAGAGCAAGTCGGCTCCGTCCACGTCGCCGTCGCCGTCGAAATCGCCGTCAGGCCCCGGCAGGATCAAGCCCACCACCTCGGTGTTCCACTGGGCGTACGACGTGTATGTGCCGCGCAACCAGAGTAGGGCGGTGCGCGGGTCGTCCCACTCGGGCACGAGCGGGCGTACGTTGTCCATCGTCGAATTCTCGGTGATGGCCGACCACGACCAATTCGATCCGCGGTCGGCGGTCTGCCCTCGGTAGATTTCGTAGTGCGCCGTGCCAAGGCCGTTCCGCGGGTCAATATCGGTCGACATGTACAGCGTATCCGGGTCGTCGGGGTCCACGGCAACCAGACCGGTGTAGCCGGAGCCTCCGCTACCGGAGGTGATATCGCCGCCTGCTCGGGCTAGTTCGTCGACCGACCACGCGTTGCCGTCGTAGCGCGCGTAGAAGTACTGATGATCCGCCGGGTCGCTTCCGCCGCCGACGGCGCCGGGGTCGATCCGCGCCTGGAACACGCCATACGGCTGGCCCTGCACATCAATCGCCATGTCCACCGTCCACGACCGCGAATACTCGCCCAGATACGGCGCTGCGTTTACGTCGAACACCGACGTCAACGCGCTCACGTCGACCGGCGTGCCGTTCGATAGATCCGCATCCAGCAGCGTGCCGTCGGAGCGAAAGAGTTGGCCGTTCTGCACATACCCGGCGAAAATGCTGTTGTTGTACGACTGCGGATGCCGCTCGGTCGTCAAAAAGTGGATTCGCTCGCCATCCGACGCGTACTTGAGATAGGGCCGATCTGAATCGCCGCCGGAAGTAAACAAGTTGCCCCACGCGGTCCAGGTATCGCCGTCGTCGCTGGACACGAGAATGTGCGGATCGAAGCCGACGTTGCGATGGAAGTTATACAGACGCCCCGCGCCGTTGTCGTCGTCTGGCAGGTAGTGCAGGTTGCTATAGGTGGTGATGCGGAAGCCGTCGGCGTCGTACGTATATTCGTCGTCCCACGCGGTCGGGTCATTAGGATTTGTCGAGACGCGGAATCTCACCTGTTGGGCCTCTTCCGTGGTGAGATCGCCGTTCTTCGTGTGGGTTGAATACGAAGCCAGATACCGGCCGTCGGGACGCACCCACAGCGCGGCCGAATTGTGGTCGTCGTTCTGAAGTCGGTCGTGCAGCTCGAACGAACCTTGCGCCGCTGTGTTCACGTCGTACCACAGGACGTCGACGTCTCCCGCTTCGGCCCCCGACCCCGCGTAGGAAACCGAGCTGACCACGATTCGCGGCCCGCCCGGCGCGGCGGCGTCGACGATCACTCGCTCGTCCTCGAACCAACTCCAGGCGCCGTTGGGCGCGGCCGCCGTGTTCGTGAACGTGATGAGATTGCCCGCCACGTAGTTAGCGCCTGGCGGCGGCGGAACGTGCAGAGCGTACCCCACGCCGTCGTACCACGTGCGATCCACCGAGGCGGTGCTGCCGAGGTCGTCGATGAAGATGGACGCCGATCCGCCGCCGACGGGGACGTTGTCTCCGACCTTGGCGGCGAAGAGTCGGCGATTGTTATCGACGAAGAGAGGATTGGCGACGAAGGCCAACGAACTGGCCAGTGGCTGCGTTGCGTTGTATTCGGTAAGCGCGCCTGAGACGAGGCCGGCGCGGATCGACCAGTCGGAACTCAGGTCGCTCCAATAAAACGCGTACAGGTCGTAGTTAGCGGGAGCTAACCCGCCGATCGTCGTCCGCAACTCCGGCGTCGAACTGGAGTCGCCGTCGCCGCGCCCCTGCAGGAGCGTGCCGCCGTTGCCGTAGGGCGACCGCACGCTCCACGAGTTGTCGGCGACGGCGATGTTATCGACCGTCGCCGGATCGAGCCCCGTGGCCGCGACCACGGTATTGCCAGCCGTCCAATCGGCGTCGAGGTAAGTGATCTGAGCGCCGCATCGCGCGGCGAACGCGGTGCAGGTCGTCGCCGCGGCGGCAATCGCAAGCCATCGAGAGGATAGTTTGATGGCCATGAAATCCAGAAGTGGATGAACGACGTGATTGAAAATCTTTCGCGCGGCGCAGCCGCTTTGAGCGATCGCGTAACGTGCCAAGACTTGTCCTATCCTACTGGCATTCGATCATAACGCCAAATTTACGCCGCCTGGGGTAGCGGCGCCGATTGCCTCGACCCGAGGTGCTCCGAGGGGTCCGGCTAGATTCCTCGCACCCTCGGAATGACCCGCGGCCGAGTCCCGCAATCGGCCCGGTCGGCGACTAGAGCGCCTTGCCACTCAGCGGCGCCGGAGCGTCCATTGCCGTCAGTTCTTAGCTGTCATCGCTTCGGCGATCGCCGTTCGGAAGCTGTCGAGCGTCGCAGGCTTGAGGATGCGCGTGACGACCGGCTCGTTTTCGACGACCACCTCTATTACATCCGGGTGGCCGGAAACCAAGATCACCGGGATGCCCAATTCAGCGAGTCGCTCGGCCGTTTGCAGGCCGTCCATCACCGGCATGTCGAGGTCGAGGATCGCCAGATCGACGTTCTGGTCGCGGCACGCTTCGAGCAATTCGGCCCCGTCTGCCGCGGCGTAGACGATTTGATGGCCGAGCGACTCGAGCAATTTGGCGAACACGAGTCGCAAGTCTGGTTCATCGTCGGCCAAGGCGATTCTCAATCGAGTATATCGAGTATCCTGCGTTTCTTTCATGCGTCTCCACCTCGTCGATGGTGTAAACCTCAAGCCGTCCGCGTGAACGAGGCGGGCTCTCGGACTCTATTGACGGCCGGCTGCACAGCGACCAGCTACCGCGTTGGCGCCATGCGCTGGTGAACGGCAATGCACACGGCATGCCGTTCGATAGCGATGGCGGCCTTTGTAACGCCCTAGTAACAAGCAGTTTGCAGCAATTGGCCGCGACGCAACAATGCGGTAGAGCATGGCGCCATCACCGCCGTGGAACTTTCCGCGGCCATCGTGCGTCGTACAGCTTATCGCGTTCCTCTCACCGTCGTTAGGAGTTTTCCATGTCACGCTCAATCATGTTCTGGGCAACGATTATTCTAGCTGCCGTCGCCGTCTCGCGGGCGTCGGCCGAGACTAAAGTGGTGGTCACCGTCGAGCGGACGCCGTCTGAAGCAGCCGCGCCCGGCAAGCCGCCGTTCCAGGGCAAGCGCGCCGTCGTCGAGGTCGCGATTCTGCTGGACACGTCTAACTCTATGGACGGGCTGATCGGCCAGGCGAAGAGCCAGTTGTGGACTATCGTCGGTCAATTCGCGAAGGCGAAGAAGGCGGGGCAAACGCCCGTGCTGCGGGTGGCGTTGTTCGAATACGGCAACACCAGCCTCCCCGCGTCGGAAGGTTACATCCGGCAAGTCGTGCCCCTCACCGACGATCTCGACAAACTCTCCGAAGCCTTGTTTGCGCTGACGACTTCCGGCGGCGATGAATACTGCGGCCAGGTCATCGACGAAACGGTCACTCGGCTCGACTGGTCGAAGAAGCGAAACGGCTATAAGGCCATTTTCATCGCCGGTAACGAGCCGTTCACGCAAGGACAAGTCGACTACCGTAAGGCCTGCAAGCGAGCCATCGAGCGCGGCATCGTGGTGAACACCATCCATTGCGGCGACAATGCCGAGGGGATGGAGGGCCAGTGGAACGTCGGCGCCCGGCTGGCCGAGGGTGAGTTTTTCAACATCGACCAGGATCGAGCCATTGTGCAAATCAAATGCCCCCAAGACGAAGTCATCATTCGACTGAACGACGAACTGAACGGCACTTACCTGTGGTTCGGCGCCGAGCACCGCCGTCGCCGCTTTGGCGAAAACCAAATTGCGCAGGACGTCAATGCGTTTAGTTGCCCGGACGGGGTAGGTCGTTGCTCCGCCAAGGCTTCGGGGGTCTACCGAAATATCGGGCGCGATCTGGTCGACACGATCGAAGCCGACGTTGAGATTCTCACAAAGATCAAAACCGAAGAATTGCCCGAGTCTCTGCGCGGGAAGTCGATCTCCGAGCAAGAGGCTTACGTCAAGGAAATGTCGGTTAAACGCGCCGAGGTGCAGAAGAAGATCATCGCGCTCACCGCAGAACGGGAGGCTTACCTTGCGACCGAGCGGAAACAATCGGCCAATGACGCCGACGAAGCAACGCTCGGCGACGCCGTCGTCACAGCCGTGCGGCGTCAATTGGCACGATCTGGATTCGAGGACTAAGGAGTATGATCGACCTTCGGCCTAGACAGCCGAAGTGCGGCGAACACGACGATCAGCGCTCCGACGATCGATAGGATCCAGCCGGCGCCTGCGAACGCGCCTTCGTCGGGTCGATTGCCGAAGGCCCAGGCAATGAGACCGCCTACGATGGAGCCGGCGATGCCCAGCGCGATGGTGCTGGGGATGCCAATTTTCTGGCGGCCTGGATAAAGCGCTCGGGCGATGAGTCCGACGACGAGTCCGAACACGATCCATGAAATGATAGAACCGATCATTTTTTTCTCTCCTAGTTTACTGGGCGGCGGCAGTGCGTAAGTCCCACGAGGCCCCCATTCTCCGCTCTTGAGGCCAATCTGGCTAGCACATTTCGCGCCAGTTCCGCGCACCGAGCGTCCGGTTTGTAGGAGAACTGCAAAGTCCCGCGCGCACGGTCATTCTGAGGTAGTCCGAAGAATCTGGCCGGACCCTTCGGAGTACCTCAGGGTGACTGCTTCCGGACTTTGCAGTTCTCCTGTCCGGTTTGTCCGCAATTGCGCCCTTAATGACGGTTACCTTATACTACGCCGACCCACCTGCACGTTGGCTGCCCAGTTCCCAGGCTTTTTTCCCCGGGGAGCAATCACTCGGCGGAGGAACCGTCCAACGATGCGTTCGCAGCAGCTCAAATCTCCGTGGTCGCATCGTCGCAGTTCGACGTTCGGCCTTCTCCTGGCGTTCAGCGCCGGCGCCGCTGCCGCGGGTGAGAACACGACGTTCTCGCCAGAGGACCTCGATTTTTTCGAATCGCGCGTGCGCCCGATCCTCGCCGAACGATGTTTCTCCTGTCACGGCGAGGGGGAAGAGATCGAGGGAAGCCTTCGGCTGACGTCGCGCAGCGGCGTGATGAGCGGCGGCGACACCGGGCCGGCGGCCGCGAGCGGCGATCCCGCGACGAGCCTGTTGGTCGAGGCGATCAGCTACCGCAGCGAGCTGCAGATGCCGCCGGAAGGCAAGCTCTCGGACGCTGAAATCGACGCCCTCACGCAATGGGTGGTGCGTGGACTGCCCTGGCCGCCGGAAGCGGACCAGCCGGCGGTTGAGCCTGCCGCAGGCGAGGGCTTCAAGATCACCGACGAGCATCGCAAGTTTTGGGCCTTCCAACCCCTCGCACACGTCGAGCCGCCCGCCATCGCCAGCGCTAGCTGGGCGGCCGGCACGATCGACCGCTTTATTCTCGCGAAGCTCGAAGCGGCTGGACTCGAGCCCGCCGAACCCGCGGATCGCCGCACGCTTATTCGCCGCGCGACGTTCGATCTCACGGGGCTGCCGCCGACCGCTGAAGCGATCGACGCCTTTGTGAACGACCCATCGCCCGAGGCCTACGCCAAGGTCGTCGACCGGCTGCTGGCCTCGCCGCAGTACGGCGAGCGTTGGGGCCGGCACTGGCTCGATTTGGTGCGTTACACCGACTCGTTCGATTCGCGGCTCGATGACAGAGTCATACCCTACGACTGCCATGCCGCGTGGCGCTACCGCGACTGGGTGGTCGACGCCTTCAACCGCGATTTGCCGTACGACCAGTTTGTAGTCAACCAGATCGCCGGCGACTCGCTGCCTGCGGAGAACGGCGTAAGCCTGAACGTGCCAGGCACGATTGCCACCGGAATGCTGGCGATCGGCCACTGGGGCGGCGGCGACGCCGACAAAGAGAAGTTGCTCACCGATATCGCCGACGACCAAGTGGACGTGACGTGTCGCGCGTTTTTAGGGCTGACGGTGGCGTGCGCCCGCTGCCACGATCACAAGTTCGATCCGATCGCCACGGCCGACTACTATGGGCTGGCGGGCATTTTTATGAGCACGCATATCTTGTCCGACGCCGGGCCTAAAGGGGGAAGTCCCTTAATGCTCAGAGTTCCGCTGGAGACGAACGAAACTCAGCGGCTAAAGGCGGAGTACGACGCGAAGGTAGCGTCGGTGACGGCGGAATTGGAATCGCTGCGCAAGAACGAGTTCGCGAAGATGGCGACGCGTTTGGTCGGCGACGTCGAACGATATTTGCTGGCGGCCTGGGACTACGCTCATTGGAACGGCGAGGCGCCGCGGCCGCCGGTCGAAGCGTTCGCCGCCGAGCGCGGGCTGGAAGGCTTCGCCGTGCGCGGTTGGGTCGAGGCCCTGGAAGTTAATCAAGGCAGCCTGCTGTCGACGCGCGTTGAAAACCTCTTCAACCGTCCCGGCTTGATCGAGTGGCGCGGCGCCGGCGATACGCCGTCGCTGATTGCCAATTCTACGGCCGAGCCGATAAGTTTCCTGTCGATCCTAATGCCGCCGCGATCCGTGGCGATTCACCCCTCTCCCGCCGCGGGCGTCGCCGTCCAGTGGCGAGCGCCGCAAGCCGGCACGTTTCGCGTGACCGGCTACGTCCACGACGGCGACGGCGCCTGCGGCAATGGCGTCGACTGGGCCGTAAACGTGCGAAAGGGGGGCGCCGAATCGCAGGTAGCCGGCGGCGCCATCGACAACGGCGGTCGACAGGAGTTCGGCGTCGCGAACGCTACCGGGCCGAATCCTATAACGGAATTGGCCCTCGCCGCGAACGACTCCGTCTCGGTCGCCGTCTTGAATCGCGGTGATCATAGCTGCGACACGACGGTCGTGGAGCTGACTATCACCGAGGTCGCTTCGGGGCGCGTGTGGAATCTCGCGCAGGACGTGCTGACCGATCCGCTGGAAGGGGGCCGCGGCAACCCTCATCGCGACGCCTACGGCTCCCCCGCGGTGTGGCGTTTTCTCGACCCCGCCGGCCAGCGATCGGCGCCGTTGGTGGGCCACGCGCTGTTGAGGGCGTGGTATGAAGTGGCCGTGCAGGATGACCGCTCGAACGGCGCCAAGGAGGAAGCGGCGCAAGCGGCGCGGGCCGTGCAAGAGGCCGTCGATCGAGGAGTTCAAAGCCCGATTCCGCCCGAGAGCGATCCCGCGGCGAGCGTCTATGCGTTTCTGATCTCGCCCGAGTCGCCCTTCTGGGGCGACGATGCGGGACTTCCAACGGCGACGCAAGCCGAGTTGGCTCGACGGAGCTCCGAGTTGACGAGTCTGCAAGCCAGTCCTCCGCCAGACCCCGGGTACGCCCACGGGTGCGCCGAAGGCGGCTGCCCGCTCAGTCCGCAGGAGGGGATTCACGACTCACGCATCCACATTCGCGGCCGCTACGATCGGCTGGGGCCAATCGTGCCGCGGCGGTTTCCGGAAGTGCTCGCGGGGGCCGACCAGCCGCCGATCAACGAAGGCAGCGGCCGGCGGCAACTCGCCGAGTGGATCGCTCGCCCGGAGCATCCGCTCACCGCGCGCGTGATGGTCAATCGCATCTGGCAACATCATTTCGGCGAGGGGCTAGTCCGCACGCCGAGCAACTTCGGCAAGCTGGGCGAGCCGCCCACGCACCCTGAACTGCTCGACTACCTCGCCGACGAATTTATCGAGAGCGGTTGGTCGATCAAGGCGATGCACCGGCAAATCATGCTGTCGGCCACCTACCAGTTGAGTAGTCAGGCGTCGGCGGCCGCACTCGAGAAGGATGGCGACAACCGGCTGCTCAGTCGGATGAATCGCCATCGGCTCGACGCCGAGCAGTTGCGCGACAGCCTGCTCGTGGCGGCGGGGCAGCTCGACCCGACGCGCGGCGGCGAGTCGACTCGCGACGTCAATTCCCCGCGTCGGACGCTGTATCTGATGACTTCCCGCAGCGACCGCACGACGTTCCGCGATCTGTTCGACGGCGCCGATTCGACGGCGGTGGTCGACAAGCGAATCGTGTCGACCGTGGCGCCGCAGGCGCTGTTCATGCTCAATAGCCCGTTCGTGCTTAAGCAAGCGGAGCTGTTGGCGATGCGCGTGACGTCGGCCGCACCTGACGACGACGCCCGCATCGATCAACTTTACCGCTGGCTATTCGGCCGGACGCCCGACCAAACGGAGCGCGACGTAGCGAAGAGCCTATTAACCCACTGGCGAGCCGGCGGCGACGCCGCGGCCGAAGCCAAGGCCTGGCAACAATACTGTCAAACCCTAGTATGCAGCAACGAGTTTGCGTTTGTGGATTGAGGATGGAGCAAACACGCCTAAACTGAATTGTCGGTTTTTCAGAAAACGTAGCGGCCGTCGTTCTTACCGCGAAGCGGTTAAACAACGTAGCCCAGGGTTGCGGCGCAGCCGCTACCCTGGGTAGCAAATGAACCAAGCGCTTTTTACTGCGAAGGAGTTACACACCTGATGTGCAACCCCTTCGGCGTAGATTCAGGGGAACTGCCAAGTCCCGCACGCTCGGTCATTCTGAGGTACTCCGAAGAATCTGGCCAGACTCTTCGGAGTACCTCTGAGTGACAGCTTCGGGACTTGGCAGTTCTCCTGGGGTAGTTTCACGATTCGACCTAAACCCAGGGTACGCCGCTGCGCGGCGAACCCTGGGCTACGATGTTTAGTTGCTTCGCAGTACCAGACCATGGATGAGACGAAGGGAGAGTTGGTCGTATGAACCATTTCAATTTGGCAAGCGGTTCGGCAATGACTCGGCGCGATGCGCTGGCGCGGTGCGCGGGCGGGTTTGGGATGATGGCGCTCGCAAGCCTCATGGCTGAAGGCGAGGCAGCCGCCGCCGCGTCGCCGATGGCCGTGCGCGCCGCCCAGTTCACGCCCAAGGCGAAGCGGGTGATCTTCCTGTTCATGGCGGGCGGGCCGTCGCACGTCGATCTGTTCGACCCGAAGCCGAAGCTCACCGCGATGAACGGGCAGCCCCTGCCGTTCGAGATGCCCAAGCTCATGCGCGTCAAAACCGGCAACCTATTGGCGTCGCCCTACAAATTCAACCGGCACGGCCAGTCGGGAATCGAGGTCAGCGAGCTGTTTCCCCATGTCGCGAAGCAGATCGACGACATTTGCGTCATCCGTTCGATGGTCACCGACAACATCAACCACAACGGCGCCTGCCTGCAAATGAACACGGGCGAGCAGACGTTCTCGCGGCCCAGCATGGGGTCGTGGTGTTTGTACGGGTTGGGAACTGAGAATCAGAATCTGCCGGGCTATGTGGTGCTCAGCCCCGCGCAGCCGTCGCAGGGCGCCCCGCTGTGGAGCAACAGCTTCCTGCCGGCGGCGTATCAGGGAACATTAGTGGCCGATCTCAATCGACCAATCAGCAACCTGGCGAGCGAGCAATTCACGCTCGGCGATCAGCGGCGGCAGCTCGATGCACTGGCTCAGTTGAACTCCCTGCACCGCGGAACGCGGCCGGGCGATTCGGCGCTCGATGCGCGGATCGAATCGTTCGAGCTGGCGTACCGCATGCAAACGGAGGCGCCGGCGGCGTTTAATATCGACGAAGAGACCGCCGCGACCAAATCGCGTTACGGCGTCGACCGAACGGAGACGGAAATCTTCGCGCGGCAGTGCCTGCTGGCTCGCCGCTTAGCGGAGCGCGGCGTGCGCTTCGTGCAGGTGTACCACACGCAAACGTCCATTCGCAGCAGTTGCCAACTTTGGGATCAGCACACCGGCCTGCGGCAAGGGCATCAAGAAAACTGCCTCGCCACCGATCAGCCCATCGCCGCCCTCTTGGGCGACCTGAAAGAGCGCGGCTTGCTCGACGACACGCTCGTCATCTGGGGCGGCGAGTTCGGCCGCACGCCCACCGCCGAAGGAACCGACGGCCGCGAGCATCACCCGTTCGGCTTCACCATGTGGCTCGCCGGCGGCGGCATCAAGGGAGGCATGACGTACGGCGCCACCGACGATTTCGGCTGGCACGCCGTGGAGAACCGCGTCCACGTCCACGACCTGCACGCCACCGTGCTGCACCTGCTGGGCATCGACCACACGAAGCTCACCTACCGCTACAGCGGCCGCGACTATCGGCTCACCGACGTCCACGGCAACATCGTCGACGCAATTCTTGCGTGAGTGCCGGCGTTGCTAGCTGGTCGCTTGCATGACCGCTAAAAAAACCGAACTGATCGGGTCGATCGAACCGATAACACCTACCGCTTGAGTCGCGTTTGCCGGTCGACCTACCGATTGGCACGTCGAACTCGTCGATCGATCTCATCATCCCTTGAGGGGGCGGCACATGGATGGTCCGCGCGCTACGGTCGCATTTGTCCCGCGGGAAGTGTTCAGCACCACGCAGCGGTCGCTGGAGACGCTGCTTAAACGCACCCGCGAACCCTTCGATCTCGTGTGCATCGACGGCGGTTCGCCGCCGGAGGTGCGCGAGTATCTGGAACAGCAAGCCCGCGAGCGGCGGTTTACGCTCGTGCGGACGGATCATTACCTGACGCCCAATCAGGCGCGCAATTTGGCAGTCGCTCATACCCGCACGCCCTACGTCGTGTTTCTCGACAACGACGCGATCGTCACCGAAGGGTGGCTTTCGGCGCTCGTCGACTGCGCGGAGGAGACTGGCGCCTGGGTCGTCGGCCCCTTGTACTTCGAGTTTCTCCCCGAGGGGCGGCGGCTGCACATGTTCGGCGGCCAGTGCCGCATCGAGGTCAATGAGCGCGGCGAGCGCGTCTACCACGAGCGGCATCACCTCGCCCACGCTCTGCTGAGCGACGTCGAAGAGACGCTCGTGCGTCGCGAAACGGAGCTCATCGAGTTTCACACCGTGTTGGTCGATATGCAAGCGTTCGAGAAGCTGGGACCGCTCGACGAAGGCCTGCTCTCCAACGGCGAGCACGGCGACTTGTGCCTCATGGTGCGCGGCGCCGGGCGTTCGATCTTTCTCGAGCCGAAGTCGAAAATCACCTACGCCCCGCCGAAGCAACTTGCGGAGGCCGACGAGGAGTTTTTCAATCTCCGCTGGAGCGAAGCGTGGGCCGCCGCAACGCATCGTCGCATGACGGAAAAGTGGAACCTCGCCGCCAGCAGCGCCGAAACTAGGCAAGCGCGTCGGTGGGTCAGCGATCACCGGCGATATCGCCTGTCGTGGCTGCTCAAACTCCAGAAGCGGATTGGCCGCAAATGGGGGAAGACGTTTGAGAAACGGCTGGTGGCGCCGTTGGAAACAGCGCTCAACCTGCGGCGGTTCCCCCACGCCGAGTTCGGCCAGGCGCCGGTGGTAGAAGCGCGAGTCGTGTACTCGCCGCCCAGATTCAACACGCGGGTCGCGTGACTAGCAGCCCGCAGAAAGTCACGCATGTTACCGCAAACGAACTTGCAACTGTACCGATTGCTGATCGACTTGAACGCGACCGAAGCGAATTTGGCGCTGGCAAGAGAGGCGTACGATCTCGCTCGTCAACTCTTCTCTACCTGCTATCGGCCGAGCCACAAGCCGTTCGTCGCACATCTCATCGGCGTTTCCGGGGCGCTCGCGTTGTGGGGCGAACCCGTGGAGTCGGTCGTCGCGGGGATGCTCCACTCGGCTTACCTCTACGGCGATTACGGCGACGGCGCGCAGGGCGCCACCGAAACCCGCCGGCGAATGACTCGCGGCCGCGTCGGCGAGAAAGCCGAGCAGTTGGTCTACGACTACACGATGGCGAAGTGGCCGCGCCTTCCGGAAAAATGGCTCGCGGAGGTCGCGTCTGGGCATCTCGATCGCACCGTCGTCGCGATTAAGCTCGCCGACTTGTGCGACGAATGCTGCGACGCCGGGCCGCACTATGCTAAGGGTAAGCCGCTCGAATTCGGACTGCCAGGCGACCGAGACGCGCGGCAGCAAGTGCTCGATCTCGTCGGGACGTTGGTCGGCGCTTCGGCGAAGGCGCACTTCCAGCGAATCCTGTCCGCCGGCGACGGCTTCCTCCCGCCCGACGTACTGTGCAGTACCGATCGATCGTTTCACGTCGTCGACCCGATCGCCGAGCCTTCTGGCTCGTCGATGGTTCGCCGCATTTACCAACTCGCAGGGCGAGTGCGATTCAAAAAGGCCGGATGATGAACGGGTACACGTCAAATGAGATCAAGGCGCGTGGCGACAGTCGAATCGGCGTCGTCATCCCGGTGTATAACCGGCGGACGACGCTCTTGGAAACGCTTCGGTGCGTCGTCGACCAGGAATGGCAACCCGATCATTTGATCGTGGTCGACGACGGGTCGATCGACGGCACGCCCGACGCGGCGACGCAATGGCTCGCGGCGGCGCGGCCGAGGTTCCCGTGGCAGGTCATTCGCGCCGATCACCACTCCGCGGCGAGGGCCCGGAATATTGGTTTAGCGCGGGTGCGCACATTGCCGCTGGTGGCGTTTCTGGATTCGGACGACCATTGGCCGTGCGATTTTTTGAAGCGTGGCGTGGCGGCGCTGGGCGCTAAGCCGCAAGCGGCGGCGGCCGTCGCCGATCGTCGGTTCGTCGACGGCGGCGGCGAGCGATTGGCGGCAAATGACTGCCGCGAACTCGTCCTCGACCCGGTGACGTGGTTCTTCCATAACGGCGCCGGGGTCGCCTCCTGCACCCTGCTGCGCACCGCCGCGGTGGTGCAAGCCGGCGGTTGGAACGAAACGCTCGAATCCGCGGAAGACACGGTGCTGTTTTCGACGATCGCGATGTCGGCCGATTGGGTGCATATGGCCGGGCCGCCGGTAGTTTTTGGACAGGGTTCGGCCCGCGCGCGTCACGAGGAGCACAATCTAAGCGAGCGGCGGGTCGACCGTCACCTTCACTGGTCGTTGATTTACGAAGAGATCTATCAGATGGCGCTCGCCGTTCGTTCGGAGTGATCGTGTGCCGAGATGCGGAAAGCCCTCGCACAGCGCTGGTACATGGCCGGAAAGCAACTCTTGACGCAAGGCCGCGCCGACGAATGCCGCGAATGCTTTAATCGGGCGCTCTATTGGCAGCCGCTAAAATTTCGCGCCTGGAAGAAACTTGCCGCCGTGCGGATGCTGCATCCAAGCACCTCGAACGCAGCGGCAACGCCGTTTCGCAGGCTAGCCGTCTAACGCAAGCCAGCAGGATGGGTTCGCCGCGCAGCGGGAACCCATCGATCCGTTGGCCGTTGATGGGTTGCCGCTGCGCGGTCAACCCATCCTACGACTAGCGGCGGGGGCCAGTTTAGCCGTGCTATTTATGCCGCGGACCGGCTCGTTCGACGACAGCATCCCCTGGCGGCGGCTCCCACGAGGCCGCCGCAATCTCCTCGTTCGCGGTAAACGTCATCAACGCCGCGTCGGTGGCATTGTAGGTGAACGCCGGCACGCCCGGAGGGACGACCAGTCGATTGTCCTTCAGCGCGTTCGAGCCGGCCATGTGGAAGCGGATCGCGCCCCGGGGGAGGTTGTAAATCGTATTGCCCGCCACCTCGATTTCCGTCGATCCCTGATCCATGAAAATGCCGTTGCTTTCGGCCCGACCGGAGTTTAACGGCACGTCGTGTATCACGTTACCTGTCAGTTGCGTGCCCCTCTGCCGACCAAGGGTGTAAATCCCGCCGCCGTCGGACAGCTCGTTCATGACGTGATGAATGCGGTTCTGCCGGATGATGTGGCCGCGGCAGATCGTGGGCTCGTCATCCCATTGCCAGCCGACCGAGATTCCCGTGTACGGCAGATGGCGAATTTCGTTTTGCGAGACCGTCGCGTTCTCCGCGAACCCGATCCATAGCCCCACGGCGCCGAAGAAATTCACGCCGCAATGCTCGATCAGGCAATTCGCGACGGAAATGTTGCTTGCCGGCGGGGTTTCTAACCTGTCGCGCGAGCCGATCAGCACGCCGTCGCCGCCCACGTCGCGGACGATCGAGCGAGAAATGCGACAATCCTGGCAACGCGTTAAATGCACGCCGCAAGCGGCCAGATGCTCGAAGCGGCAGCGTGTGAACTCACAATCGCGCGCCTGATCGACCAGCACCGCCGCCGTCATCGTCACGCCCGCATCGTCGTCCGGCGTCGAGCGCCGCGAATGCCAACACGACTGGACGCCGGCGTAGCCGAACGGCGGCAGATCGAACCGGCAGTGCGAAAACGTAAGGCCGCTAAAGTTAAGGTGCTCCACGGGCTTACCGTTTTCACCAAGGACGATCAGCAGTTGCTCGAGCCGCGGCGCGATCGCCTCGGCGGTCTCGGGAGTTTCAGCCTCGCGGGGGACGTAATAGATTTTTCCCGCCGCTTCGTCGAGAAACCACTCACCCGGCGCATCGAGAAACTCGCGGGCGTTCTCGAGAAAGTAACGCGGGTTGGGCTCGAAATTAGAAATGGCAAACTGCGATTGCGCGGCGCCGATCGGTGCGGCGAAGCTGTAAGTTCGCGTCGCCGCGTCGATCGCCGCCAGCCGCACGCGCGACATCGACCAATCGTGCATAAACCCAACCTCCGCCGCTTGCGGCTTAGCGAGCGTTTGTAAATCCGCCGCCGCCACGACAAAGCTCGTGCGATTGTCGGGCCCCGCCGCTTCCACTCGAAAGTAACCCTCATTCGGCGTGCGAGCGCGAATCGCGCGGCGGCCGTTCACCCACAGATCGCGAAACGGCTTGAGCGTCGTGGAATCATCCGTCGGCGGTTTAGCCGCGAGCGGCACATCCGCAACCCAATGGTCGCCCTCAACTCTCCACGGGCCGATTCGCCGGCCGCCGCTTAGCACGACGTTTCCGTCGACCGCCGCATACTTCATCGGCGCCTCCGCCGACTCGCCGGAGTCCGCGGGCGTGAACACCAGCGGCTCGTCGAGCTCATATTCGCCCGCGGCGATTTCGACGCGCGCAGCATGTACGTCGCGCGCGCGGCGCTGGGCCTCATGAATTGTCCTCAGCGGACGGGCTTGCGAGCCATCGGCTGCGTCATCGCCGCTGGGGCTGACGTGGACGACCGTCTGAGCGCGAACCACTAGCATCGGCAGCCCGCAACACGCGATCGTCGCCGCGGCGATGCATCGTTGTACTAGCATGGCGGCGTGTCTCGACGTTAGAGCCCTAAGAATGCGTTGCCACGGCGCCGCAGGCCAACGGAGTACCTCGGCAACAAGACCTTAGGGCGCCGCCTAGTTTTTTGCAATTCGCGGTCCCGCCGATAAGATGGCGTTGGGATTGGATAATCGCGGGTCGGGCCGTTCCGAACCGAATCGTGATCCGCAAAGGAACCAGAAAATGACGCCTCTACGTTGCGCCCTAGTCGCCGCGCTCGCGATAGTTCCGATGGTCGCCCAGGCGGCCGATGATCCACTACCCTCCTGGAACGACGGCCCCGCCAAGCAGGCGATCCTCGCGTTCGTCGATAAGACGACTCGAGAGGGGAGCCCCGACTTCGTGCCGCCGGAGCTGCGGATCGCCACGTTCGATAACGACGGCACGCTGTGGGTCGAGCAACCGATCTACACGCAGGTCGCGTTTGCACTCGACCGCGTTATGACGATGGCCCCAGAACATCCCGAGTGGAAAGACGAGGAGCCGTTCAAGTCGATCCTCGGAGGCGACTTAAAAGCGGCCCTGGCCAGCGGCAAGGAGGGCGTCGAACAATTGCTGGCCGCCACGCACGCGGGCATGACCGTCGAGGAGTTCGAGCGGATCGTCGCCAAGTGGATCGCCACGGCCGAACACCCGCGCTTTAAGCGGCCGTACACCGAGTGCATCTACCAACCGATGATCGAAGCGATGCAACTCCTGCGCGCACACGGGTTCAAGACCTACATCGTCTCCGGCGGCGGAGTTGAATTTATGCGACCCTGGACCGAGCCGACGTACGGCATTCCGCCGGAGCAAGTCGTCGGCAGTTCGATCGGTCTGAAGTTCGAGGTTCAAGACGGCAAGCCGACGATCGTGCGGCTGCCCGAGGTGAACTTCATCGACGACGGACCGGGGAAGCCCGTGGGAATTCAGCGATTCATCGGCCGGCGGCCGATCGTCGCCTTCGGCAACTCCGACGGGGACTACGAAATGCTTCAGTGGACGACGATGGTCGATCCTGGCGCCGGGCCGCGGTTGGGAATGATCGTTCACCATACCGATGCTGAGCGGGAGTATGCGTACGACCGCGATTCCAAAGTCGGGCGACTCGTCCAGGCCCTCGACGAAGCGCCCGAGCGCGGCTGGGTGGTCATCGACATGAAGAACGATTGGAAAACGATCTTCAAGTAACGGCGCCGCCTGCTACCGCGATTTCGCCGCGGCGGCCGTTTTCGCCGGTTGCCCGGCGGAAATCGCCTCAATCATCCGCTGGCCCACATCCGTCGAATGCAGCATCCCGCCGAACCGTCGCGCAACGGCCGGCGGGCCGAAGGCGCCCAGGATCACCGGCGTGCTCGAGTGGGTGCCCGCGCCCCACGTCACATGCTGTTGCTCGGCCAGCACGCGCCCGAGCAAGTTCATCCGCAAGTTTTCGCCATAGACGTAAAACGCCTCGAAGTCGCGAATGCGCGGCACCGTCTTTCCGTTCATGTAGGGATGGCCCTCGACGTAGTTGCGATTAGGGGCGCGCGTTAGCACCTGCTTGGCGTCTTGGAGGGTGATCTTAAACGCCGACGCCCCGTTGACGATCTCGACGAGCCGCTCCGCCGTCTGCTCCTCCCGCGGCAGGGCGTCGAAGTCGCTCATCATCGTGAAATAGCTCTTCGACTGGGCGTGAATCTGGTCGAGCAGTTTTGGCGGCGCATAGCTAAAATTCGGCGCGAACGGCACGACCTTAAACAACTCCCCCTCCAGCCGAGTCGCCGCCGGGAGGGGTCGGCCGGAGTAGCTGAAGCCGAACGAGCCGGTCTCGTGATCGGCAGTGACTAACAGCAGCGTATCGTCGCGGCCCTTCACCCACTCGTACACGGTTCGCACGGCGTCGTCGAATTGCAGTAATTCGTGCAGCAGAGCGCCCGCGTCGTTGTTGTGGCCGGCCCAGTCGATCTGCCCGCCCTCGATCATCAAGAAAAATCCCGCGGGATTCTGATTGAGCAGTTCCAGCGCCTTCGTCGTCATTTCGACGTGCGTCGGCTCCGACCGCTTGGGATCGTCGAGCGAAGCGCGGTCCTCGAGCGCGTCGGCCAGCTCGGAATCGGCGAACAGTCCCAGCACGCGGCCGCTCGAAATGCGGGCCAGCGCGCGACGGTCGAACGCTAGTTTGTAATCGCCGCGGGCCTCCAGCAGCAGGTTGCGATCGTCGTGCCGCCGCGAGGTGGCCGGAAACGCGCCGCCGGTCATTTGCATGAGCGCCGCATAGGCGGTCGACTTCGGATCGTTGATCGCATCGGGAACGAAGTTGCGCAACCCGCCGCCCAGCAGCACGTCGACGCGCTCATCCAGCATGTCGACGGCGATTTCGTTCTCGCTCTCGCGGTTCGCTTGATGGGCCGCAAACCCGGCGGGGGTGGCGTGCGTGATCCGCGTGTCGGTCACTAGCCCGGCCGACTTGCCGACGCGGTGCGCGACTTCGACGATGTTCTCGGCCTTCTCGCCGCGGTAGTTGGCGCCGATCATCTCCGACCCGGCGTACTGCCCCGTGGCCAGTTGCGTCGCGGCGGCCGCGGAGTCCACCACCAGCACGCCGTGCGGCTCGTTCATCACAATGCCGACCACGCCTTCGTCGAGCACATGCTCAATCGCCGTCGTCCGGTCGGGAACCTTCGAGGTCGCGGCCAGCTTCGCATACTGCACGAGCAGCCCCACCTCCTGCGGGCCCATGCCGTCGCCGATCATGAGGATAATGTTGCGAACCCCTGCGGAGGGCTTGCCGCTAGACGAGGCGAGCGTTCGGCTGTGTTCTTCGCCAAGGCCTTGGGTCGCCGTTGCTAGCAAAATTGCTCCAACAAGCTGCCCCGACAAAAACAATCGCCAAGGACGCCAAGAGCGCCAAGGAACCGTAGAATTAACGTTAAGCCGCATCGTCTTCTTGGCGTCCTTGGCGAACTGCAAAGTCCCGCGCACTAGGTCATTCTGAGCTTTTGCGAAGAATCTGGCCGGACCCTTCGGAGTACCTCAGGGTGACTGCTTCAGGACTTTGCAATTGTCCTGTTGGCGTCCTTGGCGGTTAGAATCTGCTGCCGCCAGTATAACCTCGACCTAGGCGTATGCCTCCATGTTTCATTGGGACAACGGCCTGTTCTTCAACCGCCCGCGGCTGGGCCTCGACGTCCGCCGCCGGCAGCCGCACGG